>JAAOZN010000001.1 GCA_011605775.1 Nitrososphaerota archaeon
CTCTTTCTCTCTCGTCAAGTTAAAAGTTGAGAGAATTTTAGGTCTTTTCCAGGAAGACGTAGCCAATATAGGTGCTTCTCTCTAACTTTACCTCTAGCTTCTCAGCCCGATACTGTGGATGCTCGAAACTCAAGGAGTAGTTACCGGGATCTAAGCCATCGAATTCGAAGTCTCCGAAGACGTTTGTGAAAGTAGTAAATGTTTTACCGCTTTCCCTTTCCTGAAGCATCACTTTTACTTTTTCGGCACACTCATCCACATCCTTGAATACCACGCTACCAGCCACGAATAATTTATTGTATTTGTATAATCCAATGTAGTAGACTCTTGGGTTAGCGCCGAGCTCGGGCTTTAACTGCTCTGCCTTCCCAGAGATCACAGCCTTATATACTTCGCTTTTGGGATCATCTAAATCACCAAATATTAATGCCTTTGTAGGACAGGCTTGCACACACCTTGGCTCCTTCCACCCGTTATCGAGTAAATGAGCACAAAAGGTGCATTTCTGAGGGATCTTCTTCTCCTCATTCCAGAAAATGACATTATAGGGGCAGGAGTTGAGTATCTGTTTTTGGTTAAACGCCTTCACCGGATCTATTATTACTATCCCATCTGGCCTCTTGTAGATCGCTCCATCCTTAGCCGCTTCTATACAAGGAGCATTATCGCAATGCATACAAGGTAAAGGTAAGTAGGCTACGCGGACGTGCGGGTATTGCCCCCTCTCTTTTGACAAGATATTCATCCAATAATGACCGTGCCTAGGTTGGGCTGATGAATATGGTAGATGATCGTTGTCCCAAAACTCATCTTTGCAGGCAAGGAAACAGTTGTAGCAGCCGTTGCATTTTGTTATATCAACAACCAAAGCCCACCTGACCATTTTACCCACCCCACTTCTCAACCTCAACTAAGCACGAATTGGGCGCCATGCCACATGCGTTCTTGGATATATACCTCGCAGGGGTCAGTAGGTTAAGGCACCCCCCTCTGTCAACCGAATTAGGATCTCCAGGTTCACCAATAGGGTCGTACACGTTGCAGGATTCCCAACCGTGGACAACACCTGGTCTCACCCTCTCGGTTACTTTTGCAACACATAGGACTGCCCCTCTATCATTATACACTTTAACTATATCTCCATCCTTGATCCCTCTCAGCTCGGCGTCCCTTGGGTTTATCCTAATAACCCAGTAGTATCGCCCATCTTCCTTTAGTACACGGTGATCGGGGATTTCATTTATCCACGTAGATTTTCCATCATAGTGTGTATGATATGAAAATCTAGGATGTGGCGAAATAAGCTGTAAGGGATACTTCTTCGCTCGCTCACTTAAATGCCCCTCCCACGATGGAATGAAACGCGGCAAAGGAGCTCTCTCGGCATCATTAGGGTCAAAACGTGAAAGCGTCTGTGAAACGAACTCTATTTTACCAGTTGGGGTTGCCAACCCCATCCTATTGATAGGACTGTCACGCGGAGCGGGCCCCCAGTCAGGCGTGTCTCTAGGCCTGTTTTCGTAGAACCAGCGTAGAGCTGGCGTACTTCTGTAGGGTTTTGGCAGCGGTACAACAAAGTAACCCTTCTTCTTGAACTCTTCCCACGATATATACTTCGAAACATCAGTTACATCAAACATTCTCTTAACCCAATCAAGCTCCGTCATCCCACCTTCTGAAAACTCGTCGTAGAAGCCTAGCCTTTTTGCCAGCTCTGCGAATATCTGGTAGTCACTCTTTGATTCGCCTAAAGGATCTATACACTTCATATGAAGAACTATCATCCTATGATTGGTGCCGCAAGAAGAATGTGGTATGTAGCCTGAGCAACTAGCCCACTCACTTATATCCCAGCGTTCAAAGTTTGTGCAGGCTGGTAATATGATGTCAGCAAACTTTGTATCGGGCTCGTTCACAAATAATGTCTGACTTACAACCAATTCTAGCTTAGGGCTTCTGTACATCCGAGCCCATCTATTCGTTTCAGTCATCGTTCCTATGTATGCTCCACCAATTCTGTAAAGTAGCTTGGCTTCACTATAACCTGGCGTTGGATATCTGAAAGCTCTAAGTTGATGCTCTATTGATTCGCCACAAAAGCCCCTACCCCTCCACTCAACTGGCGGATTCAGTATACACTCAGGTAGAAGAAGTCGGGGTATGTGGTGTGAATCGTGAATTGGACAAGCGGTCGGCTTCTTAACCATACCTCTGCCTAATAGCTCAAACATAGCCGCGGTCTTTTGCGGATCTCCAGATATACCACCTTCTGCATAACCTGGGAAGTAAAAGTTCGCATTGTATGGTGCGCCTTGTGTCGTGCTCCATATGTTGACCCCAGGCTTCCCCAATCCTTGCATAGCTGCAAGCGCAACCATCATTCTTGTCCACTCTGTTGCATATGCAGATCTGCATGCCCCTCCCCATCCACCAAGTCCACCTGCAGCCAGCATTGTTCTTTTGGAGGCCCATTCTCTTGCCAGCGCCCTTATCTCTCTAGCTGGTATGTCTGTTAATTCTTCAGCCCACTTAGGAGTCTTAGGTACCCCATCTTCTTCACCTAGTACGTATTTCTTAAACTCGTCGAAGCCATATGTGTGCGTGGCTACATACTCTTTATCATACCTATCTTCAACTAGCCACGTATAAGCTATTGCTAGAGCTAGAGCGGTATCCGTGCCAGGCCTAGGTGCAAACCACTTGTCTGCGTAGAGTGCGGCTGTATAGTTATAGTGTGGGTCTATGAAAACCATCTTTACCCCAAGTTCTCTTAACCACTGCCTCCAAGGTGCGGATTCATAACCTTGGTAGCCTATGGCTCGGTTCGAGTCTGGATCTGAGGACCAGAATACGATCATCTCACAGTTCTTTAACGCGTCTTCAAGTAGATCGTACTGTTCTGGGACACCGAGCCGCCAGTAGAACCCCCACATGTGCATAGCACCCCAGTGCCACCCCTCCCAGCTATCAGGATTGTGATCTATGTAGGTGAAGCCCAAGAGGTTAAAGAATCTGAAGAAAGCGCTGTGCCTGTAGCCAATATTCCCCCATTCGTGGTGTGATGATGCTGTTGCTGCTATAGCTGATGGACCGTATTTTCTCTTCACACGCTCCATCTCTCTGGTGACTATGCTCAAAGCTTCCTCCCAGCTTATGCGCTCATAACCAGATTTGCC
>JAAOZN010000002.1 GCA_011605775.1 Nitrososphaerota archaeon
ACGCTTACGCGCTTCACATATATGCCTATAGAAGCTTCTAGAACCGAAGCGTGGCTTAATGAGATTAGGGGGGCTGCAGAGTAGAGCGTTCGTACCACCGTCTGTAGATGGGCATACGACTACCCCTCTCCTCCCGCCCAATAGATTCATAATCTCATCAAGATCCTTGGGCTGTAGTAGGGGTAGATCTGATGGTATGGTTAGAGTGGCTGTTGCGCCACGCCTCGCACACCAACTCATAGCCTTCGTGATCGCGGCGTTAAGATCATTCGCATCCTCTATCACTTCTGCACCGAGCCTCTTCGCCTCCCTGAGAATTAAATCATCAGAGCTCACTACAACAACCCTGCTAACACTTTCAGCCTCTAGAGAAGCCTGTATAACATGTGTTAACATTGCTAGAGATAGCTCACGCCTCTCACCAGGTTTAAGTATCGTTGAAAGCCTGCTCTTCGCCCTATCCAGCCTCTTAGCTGGTATGATCACGAAGGTCTGCAGAGTTTTCACCTCAGCTTAGCGAGCCTCTCCCTAATCACACTCCTCGACAAGATGATTTCGATGATCACACAGGATATCGCAACCTCTAGAAAGGCCTTCACATTAACGATCGATGTGAACGCTACGATGGCGGGTAAGGGGACCTTTAGCACATAACCCACCCAGAGTATTATACTCCCCCACAGATATGGTGTTTCAGCAACCTCGCCCAATAAACCAGCAAAGAGCGGTCTAAGACGCCTCGCGGCAAGCCCAGCGACCCCAGCTAGAATAGCGTTACCTAAAGGCACAAATGGGTTCCCCAGCTTTGTAGTCTCAAGGATAAGGCTTAGAAAGCCGGTTACCGCACCAGGAATAGGACCGGCTGTGAAGGCGACGAGTAGGGGAGGTAGCTGCGAGAAGTGAAGCTCAATCCTCCCCTGAGCAATAGGAGCAGGTAAGGGGAGACCGAACAACCCTAACACATTACCCAACGCGCCCATAACAGCAACAAACGCAACAACCTTACGAGTCATCGCAACAATCACACCATAACATACTGTCAGCACGGCTATTATTTATATCTTCCGACATAATAGAGTTAGGAAGTAACCATATTTATTGCAAAGAGGTTGAGTTGTTAGTACGCGTCTTATGTGAAAGATGAGTTGAGGGTGTTCATAAGCTTCTCAGGCGAGGCTTTTCGGAACCCTCTTATAGGATTGCCGGATGAAGTTAGATTGTAGAGTGGTGTGGTTGTTCTCGTTGAAAACCACTCCAACAGTTCTTTACATATTTCGAGTTTGAGGATCTTTCTATGCAGAGCTTCTTGTGTAATCGGTTCTGGCTTAGAATACTTACCTATTCTTGCACGTAGGTCCATGCCGGCTAATGCTATGAACTTGGGTTTGAAGGTTTCGGCGAAGAAGACCGCTCTATCTCCGTCTGTGAATCCTCCGAAGTTATAGACATTGGGTCTCGGCTCAACCTGCGTTGTACCTAAGACTTTAGAGAATGTAGGAACCACCTCCTCTATCCTCTGAACGTTGTCTCCATGGGCTAAGACTACTATAACTGAGCCGAGGCGCTCACACCTGATCTGGTCCTCAACCCTACCATCTAGATCGGTTACTATGAACTCGGGGTTAGCGTCTGCTAACTCAAGAAGCGCGGAGGCGGCGCCGTCAGCAGCTATCTTCACACACCCCTCTAGGAGGCTTGTTTCCCTAAGCTGCTTTATGTCTTCATCAAGGGAGGGGCCTGCGCCGAAGACCAAGACGCCCTTCCCCTCAATATAGTGGCTGATGTGTGATGGGTCTATGCTCTTTTTGGCGATGAGTCTGCTTAGGATGTCTGCTGCTATCTGATCCTTAATTCTATCAAGCTTTAGCAGTGTAGCTATTCTTTCGTACCACGGCCACCAATCTTCGATCCTCATTTCAAACTGCCTTAAGTTCCTCCCTCACATCTTTTAGGGTCGCGTGCCTCTCAGCAACCAAATCTTGGTGATGTACACACTCCTCGCTGTACGCTTGCACGTAGACCCTCGTTTGGTCAGGTAACTCCTTATACCTCTCAGCCAGATAGGCTAATGAAGCTCGCACAACATCCTCAACAAACATCGCTCTTTCGACAGCTGCTTTAACGACCGAAACCTCAGATGGGCGCTTGAGTATGGTATATGTTCCGCCGCTCAGCGCACCTCTTGCCACCTCAATTATATCTTCAACGTCGATTGCGAAGCCAGGGGGCTCCTCAAGGAGGATGAGGTTATATGCCCGCTGAGTATGAGTAGCTATGGGAACCGCTTCGAAGATACGCTTAATGTCAGTGGTTGCGTAGCCGAGCTCTCTGAGCCTATCTTCAGCTAAAGCTTTCATGAGGTTCTGGGTGCAGGGGCAGGCTGTAAAGCCAGATACCCGTGCTCCAACAAACTTAACAATCTTGTTGTTTCTTTCAGCTGCGGCTGAAGCGTATATCTTACAGGGTTCTCTGAAGGTGTAATCGGAGTGAGGCGGTCGCGCCTCCACAAAGTAATCGCTCTTTAACCTAACCTCGGCTCTCTTCGCATACTCATGCTTCTCGAGAAGCTTAACC
>JAAOZN010000003.1 GCA_011605775.1 Nitrososphaerota archaeon
CTCTTAAAGAGAAGGCAGACTCTTGCTGTCTTTCTTACACTCGCCATAATTGGGGCTCTACTTTTCATACCCCAAGCATCAGCAATCACGGTTGCGGTAAGCGGGATAACAAGTGGCGAAACTATAACGCGTGGCGAGGTTAGGAGTCTGACGTTCACCATCACTATAGAAAGCGGAGAGCGGGTACCCATACAAAAGATACGAGTCGTAGTAGATGGGAGCACATATTCAGCGGAGCCGACAGGCGGCTCTTTAGATCCGAGCAACGCGATAATTCCAAGCATTTCGTCTCCGAGCTATCCAGCTGGCTATGGATACGGATATGGTTACCTTTATGGTTACGGGTATAGTTATGGGTATGGTTACGGCTATGGCTACGGTTATCCCTATGGCTATGGTTACGGGTTTGTAGGGCCCACTCAAATACGATACACGGCTCTGCTCTACACAGCGAATTTGGGTTTAGGTCCTCACAGTTTGAGGGTTGAGGTTGAAACTGGTCTTCAACCAACAGGCGTTTTCTCCTCTCAAACTATATCGTTTACCATAGTGGCTCCTCCGCCTGTTCCTCCGGCCCCGCCAGCTCCTCCATCAGCCGCTGAGCTCGAGGCTCTGCCGCCTGAAGAGAGGGCTGCGAAGCTTCTCCAAGTGAGTACTGAGGATGCTGCCCGCAGGGTTGAGGAGATGAGTGTGGATAAGGCTGCTGAAGCGATTAGAGTCATGAACGCTACCGCTGCCGCTAAGATACTCAACCTAGTTAACACAACTAGGCTAGCTGCAATCCTCACCACGCTCCCACTCAACCACAGCGCTCAAGTTACACTCGAGCTCAAAGTCGATAGGGCTGCAGAAGCTGTTCTCACCATGAATGTAACTACTGCAGCGCAGCTCATCCAAACCACTGTTACGATTAACATAACAAGGACCGCGCAGATCGTCGATACGATGGTGGCTGTAAATGTCACCCGCGCCGCTGCGATCGTGGAGCAGCTGCCTACAGAGACCTTGGTGAATCTACTAGTCGAGATAACTAGGCTACCATCAACGCCTGAGAAAGCCGCTAAGCTGTTAGATGCGATGAGTTTGTCGAAGGCTGTTGACGCTGTGAAGACGCTTATAGCGTCTGATAAGCTGCAGACACTCGCCCAGATATTTGCCCACGTTTCAACACCACGCCTTAACGACATATTCAAGCAGCTCACATCAGCCGAGAGGCTAAGAGCACTACCTTATCTTGATGCGGCAACCCAAGCTAGGCTTAAGCACGTGAAAGCCTCTTTCACAGTGGAGAAGGTCGAGGCCCAACCAGGCGCTTCAGTAAAGATCACGCTACAGCTATCAGCAACCCAACCCATACCCGAAGGCGCAGTCACATTCAATGTACCCACAGCATTCAAGACAAAGGCCATCTCCGTAGAGGGGCTTGGAGCAGCGAGCAGAGAAGATGGCAGACTCGTAGTAACCAAATCAGCCGCTCAACCATCCTACTCAACCGCAACTGTAACATTCGACTTGGTGGTTCCGCTCAACGCAAGCGTATCTGTCGGACAAATAGTGAACGTGGCTGTATCGGTTGATGTGCCAGACTTCGCAGTGAGCTTCGACACACCAACAACCATCAGCATAACTGTGGTCAAGCCTACGGTGCAGAGCATATTCAGCGCACTCAACTCATACTTCGACAAAACCGTGAGCGGATACACTGAGGGTAGGGTGCCTGTGAAGCAGGACATCTACGCCCTACTCGACTTCTACTTCAGAGGGAGGGTTGACTAGGATGAATACGCTATCGTTTAATAACTCAACCACACATACCTCTGCGGGTAAGATCATGAAGGCTTCAACCTACCTGCTACTCACCCTTCTGATTCTCGCATCCGCCCTAACGCTCACACCAAAAGCATATTCGCAAGCAGCGTCTGTCACATTTCAGCTCCAAGACGGCTCGGTGAAGGTCGAAGTCACAAGCTCAGTTGATGTACACCAATTCCAACTCTCAATAACCCTACCACCTGGAGCATCCCTAGACACAACCAAAGCAGCTCTCACAGGCTTCATGCAGAACTCAATCCCACTCAGCACAGGAAACGAGTACAGATGGTTCAACCTAGACGCAACACCCTCTAAAACAGGCTCACTAACAGTACCAGCAACAGGGTTAAGTGCCGAGAACAGACCCCAGCTGATAAGGCTTGATCTACTCGACGCGCAGGGAAACAGAATCGAGCTGCTGCAGACCCTACCCCTAACCGCAACACTAGCACCCGTAACCGTCACAACCACGGTCACAGAGACCCGAACTGCCACGGTCACATCAACCGTAACCCAACCAACCACAGTAACAGTCACAACAACACGAACAGCAACGATCACTCAACCAACCACTACAACCATAACATCGACAATCACCCAACCGACAACAACCACCCTAACCTCAACACAAACAGTGACAAAGACAGAAGCCAGAACCGTAACACAGACAACAACACTAACCACAACAAGAACGGAAGTATCAACCACAACAGCGATCAAAGAAGTAGCGGTAGACGCAACGCTCTACATAGTAACCATCGTGATCCTCATCATAATAATCATCATACTCGCCATCCTACTCATCAGACGCAGAAGAACCTAACCCAACAACCCCCCTTTTTTACCTTAGAAACAGGGCGTGACGCTAGGTTTCAGTTTAAGAGCGGATTCGAGAGAAGGCTAAGGTAAATGAGGGGATCTAGGTCAAGATGAGGGTTGATGGAATAACAATAATCATCGAGCCGATCGAATCGATGCCTATGAAGCCTTCAAGACGGAGACGGGTAGCGAAAACCATATGGACGCCAACATACCCGTCTACTGGCTTTGCAAACCTTTAGCGAAAAAGCCTACTAATGTATAAAGAGGGTTAAAGAAGCCCCGAATAGAAAATACGCAGCCTCCACCCCAACAATATACGTCTGGAGGCAAGGTGATGCTCGGCTCAACTTCACCCCAGTATTCGACAACCATTTCTCATTCGTGCTTGCGTTGATTCTGTTTGGTTTAGGTATACCAGATACATACACAGCTTCATCTTTTTGATGACCTCTGTAAATCCTCTTTTACTAGGGTTCTTTGAGGCTACTTACAAAGCAAGAAGGTGTCTATTTTGCTTCGCTGCCTGTTCGCTGCAATATACCTATATATTTGTAGATGATATACGGTTATAGGTGGGGCATATGAGCGAGACTACAACTATAAGGGTTTCCAAAAGGACATTGAGGATGTTGGAGAAGCTGCGTCAAAAGCTTGGAGCATCGACTCTTGACGAAACCATAAAGCTGTTCATCTCGTGGCAGCGCAGACAGAGGCTTGAGGAGGCATTCGGCGTAGACAAGGGGAAGATAAAACCATTTGAGGAGGAGGACCGCGGTGAAGACCGTAGTTGACACATATGCTTGGATTGAAGTCTTCATCGGAAGCGAATGTGGAGAGAAGGCGAAGGAGATCATCCAAAAATCTGAAGAAGTATACACCCCAGACGTCGTTATCGCCGAAGTAGCCCGCAAATATCTGAAAGAAGGGGTGAAGGAGCAGACGATCCTCGAACGCCTAGCAACAATAGAAGAAACCTCAGAAATAACCCCCATAGACAAGAATATTGCTCTGGAATCCGCAAAATGCTATTTGGAACTCGTAGATAGAGCTAAAGAAAGAAAACTTAAAGCCCCGAGCCTCTTCGATGCCATACTACTTGCTACCGCAAGAACACTCGGCGCCAAACTACTCACAGGCGACGAACACTTCAAAGGCATCGACGAAACAATATGGATAGGGCTTTGAAGCAAACCACACGAGATTACGATGGTGGAGGGTTCTTGCTCAGTGTTTGTAGTAGCCCGAGCCCCTCTCAACTAAAACGTATTCGCCTCTCTTATACTCTTCTTCGGCTCTTCTTATCCTACGCACCCCCTCCTCATCCCTGAGCTCTTCGAGTGTGGCAAGCACCTCCTCGATCCTAACCAACCCTTCGTGAAGCTCCTTCAATAGCTCTTTAGGGATGATGACTGACTCGCCCGAACTACACACCACGACTTTTCTTACAGTAGCAGCTTAACGTTTGCCATCCTACATTGATTCGAACATCTTCCCATATCCTGCCTCTATGAATTGTGGACCGATGAGTTCGACGCCTTGCCTAAGCCTCTTACCGTAGCGCTCAGCTAAAACGACAGGAGACCTGTCCCCACATCTGAATGTTTTGCACTGCTGTTAAAGTTGCATTTTCCGCGTTTCATTAGCCTGCCCTCATAGGGAGCTAGGCTTCCTGAGCAGAGAGGGCGGGTCTTGGTAGGGTGTTTTCATATACTTGCCGCTTAGGTAACGTTTGTCTTTCAAGTGAGTGAGGCTAGACGCGCCGTTGGGAAGGTTTATATTGTAAGTATGACTTTTTCAAATTTGTAGGTTGAACTTGGAGATAATGAGGAGGGTTGGTCAGAAGGGGCAGATCGTCATCCCAAAGGTCATTAGGGAGTTTTTAGCGGTCGGGCCAGGAGACGCGGTCATCTTGGAGGTTAGGGGCAGGGAAGTCCTAATTAGACCTAGGGTAGAGCCTGTAAAATTCGTTGAAGACTTCTGTTTAACAGGGTGGAGGAAGCTTGGCGATAAAATCGATCTAGAGAAGCTACTCGAAGAGGAGGTCGAAGAAAGGTTTGTTCTACATTGATTCTAACATCTTCATATACCCAGTCATCTACAATGAAGACGCCATCTCAGAGTCGAAGAATTGCAAAAGCTTCCTCTTGAAGATCGCATCTGGGGGAGTGGAAGCGTACACATCGGTCATTACTTGGGATGAAGTTACGTGGATCGCTAGAAGAATCTTAGGTGTTGAAGCCTCGGTAGCGCTGGGTAGAAAGTTTCTTAGGTTTCCAAACCTAAAGATTCTAGGAATCAGGAAGACAACTATCCTTAAGGCGCAGGAGGTGATGGAGAAGTATAGGCTTAGACCGAGAGATGCTATACACGCGGCTACCGCTATCGAAAACAAGATAACTACCATCGTAAGCTATGATAGAGGCTTCGACAGCGTTAGTGGGTTGAAGAGAATCGAGCCGCAAATTGAAACCTAGTTAAGGTTTAAGAAAGAAGCCAAAAAGAGCGTTAAATCTGGGTTCAACCTAATAACCGAAGATGTCTACGTCGCTTCCCCGCTTCCCTCACCTATAGCTAATGAGCCGAATCGCCAAAACCACACATCACAATTCCTCTTACCCTAGCAGCTTAATTAACGTTTATCATTCCTACATTGATTTGAAAATCATCTTCCTATATCTTGTCATCTACGATGGAAACTGGTTTAAAAATCACTTAAGAACCTCTATGAACTGTAGACTGGTGAGTTCGACGTCTTGCCTGGGCTCAACACCCTCAACCTCCAGATAGGCTTCGATAGCCTCTCTAACGCGCTTCATCAGCTCGTCTAGTGTCTTGGCTTGCGTGTGGCAGCCAGGTAGCTCAGGAACCGAAGCGATGTAGTATCCGTCTTCATCACGCTCAACGATCACAGCGAACTTCAACCAAACCTCCCGCTAAAGCTGCCTAGACTTTAGACTAAAACATTTCTCCGAAATCTCTTGAGACCACTTCTCACCCCCCATCGTTTTTATATCTTCACACTCATGTAGGATGTTACTTTTCTTCACGATTTACGCCGCTGAGATTAGAGGACCCCAATCGCCTTAGGGCTAAACTAAATCAGTATCTGGAATTTCTAGTGGAGTTCGCTGGAAAGTGCAGGGGAGTGGAGCGTATGCAAGTAAACATGCCTCGAAGGGGGAATACGCAACCTCCAACCTAATGATCTATCACATAGTGGTGATGATCGTGGCTTTCTTTGTCGCCCCTTGTTTAAACATTTTTTGATCGCTGATATCTGGATAGGAGTAGTTAACGGGAGACCAGCACGTTAAATGAGAGGAAAATGACCTACTACCAACCATATATGAGCGTTCTTGGTGTTTTCTTTCCTCTTAACCTAAATTTGAGCGTCAAAAGTGATTTCATCGCTTGTCTGTAAGCGAGGCTAGTTTGAGTAGGTATCCTCCTTCTGGTCCGATGACCTCTAGTTTGCCTGTGAGGGGGTTGGGTTTGAGCCCTAGGGTTTCTAGGGCGTGGGTGCCTAGTAGAGGTGTGGGTGTGTCGAGTTCGGCTACGAAAGCAGGTCCTCTTCTGCCTTCCGCTTCCACCTCAGCCAAGTAGAGCTTCGCTCTAACCCTTCTTTTGTCTGCGAGTGTCAGCTCCACGTTGAAGGGTGTTTCGAGGAGCCCGGTTTCAGAAACGGTTTTGGGGTCGAGCACGATGTAAGCTGAGCCGGTGTCAACCAGCGCCCTAACGCTCTTTGATTTCTTTCCTCTGATAATGAGGTCTAAGTAGGTGTAGCCCACTTCAACCACAATGTTTAATGATCAGCTTAACTATATATTTTCATCGCTTGTGTCGGTTGCGCTAGTTCTTTCTCCGCCTCCTTTATGTCCTTTTGTCTATCAGCAGAAAATACTACTTAGCGTCTATAAGTCTATCTATTTTGAAACCGCTATCTACGGCTCTTCTGGTGTAGGTATTGTGTGCTAGGGGTCTTCTTTCTGGTCTGCGTGATGAACTCGCTTCTGTTCTAAGGTTCTCGGCTGCCTCGCATCGTGGTGTAGCTGGTATTTTGACGTTATGTTTCGTCAATCTACTTGCTCTTCTCCTTAATCTTCGACTGTAGGCTGTTGACGTATGCTTCCACTTTGCTGAACCATCTATCAAACTCTTCTTTTACTCTATCCTTGGGGTAGTTTCCGTTGTAGAAGTAGTTTATGTGGAGTGTGCTGATGAATTCGTCGAAGCTCGCTCTATGTGGCTCGGGCAAACCTCTTCTGATGGGGCCCCATCTGCTAACGTCTGTCGAGAGGTAGACCATAGAGGCTATTCTAGCGGCGTGGAAGAGCGCGTCAAATGCTTCTCTGCAGAGTCTATCTCTGTCGAGCGGGTTGGCTGTTTCCAGCGCGAGCTTCAGAAGCGAGGATGCTACTCTAAGTGAAGATTTAGCTTCTTCAAATGTTGGGTCGCCAAGCTCCCGACCGTATTTGAATAGGTATTCGCCGCTACCGTACAGTATCTTAAAAGCCCCTAAGACCCCTCTTAAAAGCCCCTCACTAGGCTTCTCGTCGACGCTGAAGACTAGTATATCGATGTTAACAGGCAGGTCGTTGGAGTTCACGGCTTCAAGATATCTGGCGTAGTCTTTAGTCCTCTTGGTTATCACGAGGAGGTCTATATCCCTAGAGTACTTCGGTCCGTAAACAGATGAACCGAACTGTATTATCTCAACTATATCTTCATCGCACTTCACGAGCCTCCTACAGAGCTCCTCCAAATACTCTTCTTTCATTTCTTCACGATACCTCTCACTCTATCTTGCCTCAGCCTGGTATTTGGATTTTACGTGTTCACGGTTCCGTTGAAGCTTTAAGAACTCCTCTTTGCTTGCGCCTGCTAGGTATTCTTCGATGAGTATCTTTGGGTCCTTTCTCATAGGATTGGCTTCTGCCCCTTTAGAATCCTATCTTTTAGTAGTGGGTGTAGTGAGTTGTATGTTGACACATCGACCCTTCTGCCTAGGGTTTCTTCGAGCTCGATCTTTAAGCCGGCTAGGTCTAGTAGGCTCTTACCAGGCTCGAATTCGACTAGGATGTCTACGTCGCTTTCCTCGCTTCCCTCACCTCTGGCTAGTGAGCCGAATATTGCTGCCTTCTTTACGCCGAAGCGCTTCAACACTGGTAGTATTTGCCCGCTGAGTTTCTCAACATCTACACACAACGTCGTTCACTTCTACTGTCCGAAGCTTCTTCTAGGCTCCTCTCCCCAATTGAGGTTTTCCATCGTGGCTCACGCATATAGCACCATACCTGCCTTCCTCTGCTATGACCTTCCATATGGGTCGAAGACTATTAAAAGAGCACCCTAAGTAGCAATGGTACGAGTATTGTTGAAGCTAATGTTACTACGATGGCGACTAGAGATGCTTTCATAACCCCGTATAGGTCGTCTATTCTTCTGTTTACTTCGCTGACCCTCGCATCCACATACAATTTCAGCTCAGCAGCGAGCTTCTCCATATCCTCTTTAGAGGCCTTCCTCAAGGACTCCATATCCTTCTTCAAGCCCTCTACGTCTTCCCTCAAGGATTCTATATCCTTCTTTAAACCCTCCATAGCTACCTTCAAGTTCTCTACGTCTTCTTTTAAACCCTCTATCTCTGCCTTCGTAGCTACCCTTAAGTTCTCTATTTCCTCTTTCGTAGCCTTCTTTAAACCCTCTATGTCATCTTTTGTCGCCATCTCCTTCGATACCGCTAGAAGCATCGCCCTCCTCAGCTGCCTGTTTCTCAAAGCCTCTGGGATCAGTTCTTCAGCCAGGGCTCTCCTAAGCTCCTCATCCCTCCTAAGCTCCTCCAGAAGCTGTCTACCAGTGGACATGCCTTCGCCTAGAAGAATCGCCATCTTCCAATATAAAGGTAGCTGTGGAATTGCTTCTCTTCAATTAACCTCTCCTAAACATTAGTAAGACCAGCGGCGGTGACTAGAACCCACGGGGGATCACATTTGTCGATATCTCACCCACGAGTTTTGGTTGATTGGTTTATTTTCTATTCAGCTTGGTGTCAGGTGTGTTTGGAGCATTAGGGGTAGCCCTTTGACGAGTTTACCCGTCGTTGGATCCACCTTGTAGCCCATCTGCTCTAAGGCTACTGCGCCTATTAGTGGTGTTGTGCCCTTAGGTCTTTTGATGATCGGTGATTGAGCTATTCTATCCTCTATCTTTATTATTGCGTTGGCCACAAGTTCCACACTTCTGGCTCCCTCTGCGGTTTCTGCTGGGTGTTCGCCTAGGCTCGGTAAAGCGAGCTCAGCGATTATTTCCTCGGGGAGGGCTGGGAAGGTTGCCTCGGTGTCGACTAAGGCTTCCACCTCAGCCTTCTTCACATCGCCTAGTTTCAGCTTCCCCTCTAAGTATTGGATGTAGTGGGAAGCGTTGTAGAATGTAGCCTTCACATAGGTGTGCCCCAACGTATCCGCCTCAAAAAGATGATTGTATAAGCGTCTAAAATGTTTTTGCGCTTTGAGCCCCCAGCGCTGAGCGGAAACCAACGGCTCCTTAGGTGCCTGTGTATTTTTAGAGTAGTAGAGTTGCTCCAGTTAATTTAACGCCCTCCTTCGGATCTAATGTTACTCCATACTTATCCATGGTACCAGAACCTACTATTAGTTCTGGTAGACGTATTCTCCCACCCTCCACTTCAATCTCCTCGATGAATTCATCTACGATGAATACTGTTTCAGGGAGAACGAAGCCGTCTACTACTATGATGATCTGAGCATATTTGTCCACTTGAATGAATTCTCCATCGATCCAGTAGAGCTTTATGGGCTTGCCGAGCTTCAACCACTTGGCACCAAAGCTTTCCTCGAAGAACTTCCGCTGAACAGCTGTAATCCCCGAGCCGCTGTCGAATAGAGCGGTGCAATTAACCTCCCTATCCAGAAACCTTATCCCTACACTCTTCAAGACACGCATCAGCTATACCAAAAAGATGATAGAAGCCGGGGTAAATAAGTATTCTTTTGTTGACCCCAATTCATGTGGCTGTGCGAGCCGATGTGAAGCAAGCCTTTTGTGCGGCTCTTGGGTAGAATCTACTTCTTCAGCCAGCTTCACCTAATCCTGTAGTGGTTCTGCTGATGCCAACCCGCCCATCTAAAACTCACATAGCTAGAGTGTAATAAAAGGTGCTGTTAACTTAAGGGCTGCTCACCTCCTGGTGTCCTTTCAAGCTTTCCAGTCACTGAGTTCACTTTGAAGCCTAGGACTTCGATGGTGGTGTATCCGATTATGGGCATCTCTTCATCTCCCCCGATTGCTATAAGGATGGGTCTCTTGACGCCTTCTATCTCAACTTCACCTGGTGCGAGGTCTCTTTTCATGGTTCTTCCATCCCCTAGCATGACCTCAGCTTCGTATTTGGTTTGGAGCCCTATCTTGGAAGCCGCAGACCTCGGAATCTTCGTGAAAGTTGCCCCAGTATCTACAAGCCCCTCTAGCTCGCCGCTGTAGACCCTAAACTTCACGCGGGTCTCGCCCACCTACGGTTAGTCACCGAGAAGGATTGTGTACTTCGAGTGTGATAAGTCTTTCCTCTATCTAAAAATTGGAGGGGCGTCTCTTGAATTTAGGAGTGGGTTCGCTGAAGTAACTAATGTAACGTGCTGCGCCTTGCGGTATTTCTCCTCTCGGCAAAAGGCCTGGAGAATTTTTACACTAATACTCTTCTTGAGCGTGTTGTTGGAGGGGTCGAGAGCTGGTTTTCTTTTCTTTACTCGCTCTCTGTGTGGTGTCTTCATCACCTCCTTTAGTTGGCTTGCGGTGCTTTGGCTTTTTGGGATGTTTGGTTCGCTTTCTCTCTTAGTGCTAGGTAGGTTGCTGCTAGCGCTGCTGTGGTTGAGGTTGTGTATGCTTTGAGGTATGTGTTGAACCTTTCGTATGTTATGGTTCTGCCGTCCTTGTTTGTGTAGACTGCTTGGAAGCCGAGTGTTTCTAGGGATTTTGTGCCGTCTAGGACCCAGCCATCTGAGTTTAGGTTTGGTGGTGTGAATGCGATTACGGTGTGTTCTTCTTTGATGTGGTAGGTTATTGGGTTTTCTGTGGTGTAGTTTATTTTCTTGAATGGTGCTTCCAGCATCTGTGTGTTGGTGTTTGGTGTGATTATTGCTGATCGGCTTATGTCTATTGTTTTGCTGGCTTGTAGGATGTCTTCGTATCCGTTGACTGCTATTAGGTGTTCTGGTTGGTATATTCTTCCGACGTATTTTTCGTTTATGA
Source organism: Nitrososphaerota archaeon (assembly GCA_011605775.1). Lineage (NCBI taxonomy): Archaea > Thermoproteati > Nitrososphaerota > Nitrososphaerota archaeon. The sequence continues at coordinate 10,900 of JAAOZN010000003.1, forward strand.
AGATGGTGAAGGCTTCGTTTTCGAAGATTGGTTTGAGGTCGGTTTGGTTGTAGAGGAAGTTGTAGCGCAGGTAGTCTGCTTCTTTTGCTAGAAGTATGTATTTGATGTTGAGTGGTGATATGAGTTCTCCGAAGTTGTTTATTTGTTGCGTTTTTGATAGGAGGAAGTCTATGTAGCGTTGAGCGGGATTCGTGGATCGTGTGTATATTGGTCCTACTTCGATGTTTTGGGCTTGTATGGTGGGTTTGTTGAAGAAGAGTTTGGCTGGGTTTGCTATGTTTGAGCCTGCCCAGGAGAAATGCATGTAGTTGTGCCAGGGTAGGAAGAGTGTGTTGAAGTCGTCTTTGTCTGAGTTTAGGAATTTGTTTACTTCGTACCAGGGTTGTGGGTAGTCGTAGGTCTTTAGCTGGCCGTTAAAGCTTAGGAGCATGTTGAATTGGTATATGAGGGGTAGGGCTAGTAGGGCGGCTAAGATTATTGGGTGTAGTTTTCTGAGTTTTGAATCTTTGAGGTGTTTTGTGATGGCTGCGACGCCTATGCCGCCTAGGTGTGCGTATCCTAGGGTGATGAGTGCGACGAATTTGTGTGAATCTCTGAAGGCGCGGTAGAGTGGTAGGTTTTCGTATAGGAGTAGGTTGAGTGGTTTGAAGATGCCTGATGTGCCTGTAGCGAATACTGCTGATGTTATCATGCATATTGCGATCCCTTTTATGTATGCTTTCTCTTGTTCTCCTCCTATCTTTGGTCCGTGGTAGAGGCCTATGGTGGCTAGTATGATGAAGATGAGTGCTATGTAGTGCCAACCTTGTATGGTGTTGAAGGTGTATTGGTAGCCTTCTCTCCAGAATCCGTGCATCGAGGCTATGGTGAAGTATATGTTTTGCACTATGGGTTTTGCTGAGAAGATGTATGCGTCTTCTGTTGTGAAGTGGGTTATGACGGTGTCTTTTGCTGTTAGGAGTGGTATGAGCCAGTAGGTGTTTATGACTGTGTAGAGTAGTGCTGCTAATGTGAGGTGCTTTAGGGATTGTTTTAGTGTTGGAAGGTTGCTGTGTGATAGGTTGTGTGTGAGGAAGAGGAGGAGGCAGGCGAAGGATGCTAGGAGCGTCATATGGAGGCTGAAGACCGTTATTAGGCTGAGCCAGATGGCGTAGCTGACTACACTTCTCCTACCTCCCTTCTCTAGCAGATGCATAAATGATAGTAGCGCTGAGGGGATGAGGGCGTAGCCTAGTAGGTTCGCCCATTGGCCTGATAGGAAGCGGACGTAGGTGAAGGGGTTGATTGTGTAGAGGATGCCTGAGAAGTATCCTGCTTCGCGTGAGATTCTGGCGGTTAGTCTATAGGCTGAGAGGCCTGTTAGGAAGAAGATGAGGAATATGACGAGTTTTTGGAGGAGCCAGGAGGGGGCTATGAGGTTTAGCCCGCTTAGTAGTAGTTGGAATGGTAGCTCGGCGTAGATGTATTCTTCGTAGCCTCTAAGCCCGTAGAGGTCGTTGGCTACGTTAAGGGTTGGTGGGAAGGTCCAGTCTAGGGCGAAGAAGTAGCCGGTTGAGGTGATAGATGCTCCGAGGATCAGAAGAGATAGAGCGGCAAACGTGATCGGCGGTAGATAACACCATTTTTGGATCAAGTATTAAGATCTTCTCTTGGTTCAAGTGTTGCAGTAACTGCTACATAGAAGAGCGGGATGCCGAGTGGTCCTTTGATAGATGTTATAGTGAAATGTTCAGCTATTGCGGAAAGGCACTCTACATATGTGTTAACGTGCTCGGCGAAAATATATCTATGACCTGCGGCGAGGATGCTCCAAATATAAGCTAAAGGAGTGGGGAGCGGTGGCATAATCCCTACTATAAAACTGCCAGCTGTTTTTAGACTATTTTTTATGTTTTGAAGCGCTAGCTTAATGTCCTTAAGATGATCTAACACAGATACAGATACGCAGTAGTCGAAGACTTTGTTCCTAAACGGCAGTTTGTGAATATCGCAGCAGATGAGTTCTACATATCCACATTGGCTTGACCTTCTTATCATATTCTTAGCAGCTACCAGGGCACCTTTGTCAACATCCACACCAACCACAAGCTTTGCAACCCTGCTTAGGGAGGGCATCAAAACACCGTTCCCGCATCCAGCGTCCAAAATCCTTTCAACTTGCCCCCTTATTCTTAAAGCATGTAAGACAATTCTAAGCCTATAGATACTAACAAATCTAACAAAAGGATTTGGATGGGTGTAAAGCCTCCCCATAGGTTCAAGAGCAAGCCACTCTCTGTCAGGAATAATGAATTTGACTAAGATCTTTTCACCAACTTTATGCGTCAGCCACAAAATCTGTTAAGCGTTAACTTCGAACGTGGCAAAACGAGCTGACAGATGGTGTTACGAGTGAATGTAAATATAGATCTCTATGAATGTAAGTAGGCTACATCCTAGTATGAGAATGAGCAAAAGTAGATACTCTTTTAATATATTCCTTAACTTTTCTTTACTAATTTTATATCTCCACAATAGGCCCAGTCCCAATCTGCATTTTCACCCGCTTTGGTAACAAAGATAATAGTTACTTCTTTACCTACGTATTTACTCATATCTACTTCATAGTAATTCCAACGCCGTTCGGAAATGTTCACTATGGGATTTAGATGCTTATGAAAAAGTAAAGTGGGATTGCTATTCCCTTCTTCAACATATATTTCAAAGATCACACCGTCACCATTCTTATACCAAACATTAGGATCTAGTGCTATTTTGAATTTTAAGAGTGATGGCGCTTCTATTCTTAATTTATATTTAAGATATAAACCTACTTTGCTGTCATTATTAGGAGGTGGCGGATGCATGAAAAGCGCGTTGAGTGTTTCACCTTGAACACCTAATGTAGTAGAGTAAACATATGGAATAGGCGTGTTTGGTGGCAGGTACCCTTCAAAAATTGGAACGCTTAAAGCACCTACTGGTGTGTAATATTCTGCGCGGGCTTCGCTTACATGTTTGACAAAATCATAGGTATCAGCGGGACTTGTTACATATGTGAGCATTAACGCTGCGACTATACCGAAAGTAAGTAGGCGGATGTAAGGAAATTTGTTTTCTTTACGATTGGTCAAAGGAATTTCTTCTTTGTATATCTTCATGGTTATATGCGAAATTATCAAAATGAATACGAAACCAGCAAAATCTAACCAGAACCACCAGTTATACTTCCCTACCATCAAATTCGTGTAATCAGGCCAAGGTTTGTAGTGGAACAATATATGTCGGAAACCCATAGAAAGCAAAAAGTATGTATAGGCGAGTAAAGTAAATAACCCATAAAATAGGCGAAAACTTGCTTTACCGAGAAGGATGATCGAGAGAGCGAGCAAATGGAAATAATAATATGGTTCGCCTAACCTGTAATTTAATATGAAAACAGGTAAAGAAACCAGTAGTATTCCTCTAGTTATATTCTCGGGAAGGATGCTCTCCTGCGCCCTAAATAGGATGTCCGAATAAAAAAGCGCAAATACAATGAACGCATAAGTAAGATAATTTGATAGCTGTGCCAGTAGATAAGGCGGAACCAAGTCGAGTAATGAGATAAATTTCCATACCGAAAAATCACGAAATTGTATTAATGGATCTATCAGAAGCGCGTGCAATAACGCTTGTGAATCCAAGACGTAAAAAAACGAGAGAGGTATCAGAAATGTTGAACAGAATACCACTACCCACTTTAAACATTCGTTTAACTCTTTGTTTAAAAATTGACAAGAGCGCGATTTAAGCAATTTTTTAAGAGGCGGACCAACTCTTATCACAAGATAAAAAGGTATCAGAAACCATATGACTTGATAAGAAAGGCAAGAACACCCGAAGTAAAATGCGCCCTTCTTTTCTTTAAAATATTTTACGGAAAGAAGAAGGAAGATTGTGACAATTACCTGCACAAAGAAACCCCAACCTATCACCACAACTAGAGCAAAAGGGTTCAGAAGCCAGTAAGAAAAAGCAGACTTTTTACCCGAAATATTCGCAATCTCTTTAGCTACGAAGATGTTTGCTACAGCTATAAGTAACTTGAGAGTTATGTGAAAAGGAATAGAGGATAAAGAAGTTAATGAGTACGCTATCATGACTGGTAATAAAGTCAGCGGTGGTGTCCACCATCTTCCTGTCTCAGCTCGGTATTCGATTGCATACATATTAAACTGCGTGTAAGGATTCACCCCTTTTGACAGAGCTTCTCCAGCTTGAAAATACCAATCATATACATCCATTTGCCAGGTAAAGGGTAAAATAATTGCAATAATTACGGCATAAACAAGTAAAGGCCACTTGTATGCTATGATGAATCTCCTCAAGCCGGAAGAAATCTGGCAACCGACGTAATATGATTTCAAGAATCTTATGTCTCCATCACACGTAATATTCCATTAAAAATTTACTTAAGATGGTAATAGTAAAGTTTGGGACAACCATGGATCTGAGAAAACAACCTCCGTCTAAGAAGATAATATTGAATAGAAACGTTACCCTTACACATCGCCTTTAAAACTTCGGCATCAGATACCCTCCTTAATCGCTGAGTTCTAAACCTAGCCGCGATAACCGCTCTAAGATTGCGCAGGATCCAAAAATAGGCTTTGATCGTGTAGAGGACCCTTGAACGTTCACCGCTGGCGAGGAAGTATAGCATCGACAGCACATCTAGAACAACCCTTCGAGGAAGATATCTAGACAGGCTACTTAACGAATAGTTCTTGATCATAACAATTATGTTATTTCTCTGCTTCAGATACCACTTGCCCTTGATGTCCGTGCCGCCACCCCAATGGTAGACCAGCGAATCAGGCACGCACACCACCTTATAGCCGAGAAGCCTCATCCTCCAACACAGATCTATCTCCTCCATGTGAGCATAGAGAAGAGGGTCAAGCAGACCAGCCTTCTTAACCGCCTCTGTGCGTGCAAAGAGCGCAGCACCCGATGCCCAAAACACCTCCACCGTAGAATCATACTGACCCCTATCCTCCTCCACTGTGTCGAAGACCCTACCTCTACAGAACGGAACACCATACACATCCAACATACCGCCACAAGCACCGCTATACTCAAAATACCTCGGATCCCTTAGCCAGAGGAGCTTCGGCATCGCAGCCCCGATAGACTCGTCACGCTCAGCAACCTCAACAAGCCTCTTCAGCCAATCGTGTTGGACGGCAGTATCGTTATTTAAAAGGACGACGTATTTACCATTTACCTCCTTTAAAGCAAGGTTATTACCACCGATGAAGCCGAGGTTAACCCCGCTTCTAATGATCTTAACCTTACCCCTAAACAACCCTTCAACAGCGTCCACAGATCCATCATCTGAACCATTATCAACCAGAATAACCTCATAGCTGCTGTAATCTGTGTTAAAGATCGAGAATAAGCACCTTTTGAGCATCTCAAAACCCCTATAGTGAACAACCACTATAGATACAAGAGGCTGCTTATACTCTAAAACCATCCAGGCTCAAGAAGAACTAGAAGCTTCAGAGTGATGATGTTACGATAGGTTGTGTTTGAGTAGCCGGTTGTATATTGCTGTGAATGAGCTTATGTATCTGGTTATGGTTTTGAGGGTTGAGTTGTGTGGGAATCCTCCTAGTAGGCATCTGAGTTTTGCTTTTAGTATGCCGAACCACCTCTCTATTCTGTTTCTCATCTTGGATGTTTCACGCCCCTTGTTTTGGTGTTTCGTGCCTATACTCTAAACCTAGCCTTTCGAAGGCTTCCCTATACCAGGGTCCCTTGTCTACGAGGAATAGTGGTTTGTTCTCACAGTA
>JAAOZN010000004.1 GCA_011605775.1 Nitrososphaerota archaeon
AGTTTGTCTAGCCGGAGTAGTATCTCCAAGGATCTTTCCGCGTCCCGTTTGCCGATGGCGTCGATCAATTCTAGTAGGATATCTCGCACTTGCGTATGGTCTGATTTTATTTCAGCCAATACATCTAATCTAGCCATATTTTTCACATCATACGGGTATAACATCGTTATATAAAAATATATCGCCGTTATATAAACATCAAGAAGAGAAGCTAAATTAATATGGCGTGATCTTAGAAGGTTAGTTTATGAGAGAGACTCAACCTAGCATCTTGGGCTCTATAAAATATAGAATTAAAGTCTCTGATACCGATACTGGTGGGAGAGTGTTCTTCCCAAACTATGCTAGGCTCTTCAACGAATCTATACTCCACGCATTTAGGATGCGGGGGATCACCCTGCATCCAACGTTTTCTATGACGTACGTTGATAACAAACCTCTTGAAGGCCATTTTGTTGTAGGCGAATACTCTTGCCGTATAGAAGCGCCATCTCAATATGATGATGTGGTGTTGGTAGAAGTTTGGGTTAAGAAGATTGGAGAGCGATCCATAACCTTTGAAGGGAGAATGCTAGATGAAGGTAGGGGTATAATCTTAGCAAAGGGGTTGATAACTTATGTGTATGTTCACAACGATAAATCTAAAGAAATCCCCAAAGAGCTCATTGAACGTCTACACTCGCATCCAAAACGTCACGAAGAGTTCTTTTAGGGCTGCTATGATTATTGCCTACTGTGCTATTTCTAAAAAATTAAAAAGGGTGGTTCGTTTGTAGAAAGGGGTTGGTTAAGCTTTTAGTGGTTGGGCATATCACGATAGATCATATAATCTCGCCTACGCTAGATTTTATATCAGTAGGCGGTCCTCCGAGCTATGCTGGGCTTATGGCGAGAAGATTAGGTGCGGACGTTGACGCTGCTACAAAAGTTGGTTTAGACTTCCCAGAGCATTACACAATCTTCCTAACTAGATACATCAATATACTTGAACCAGCGATTTCGCAGAAGAAGCCTACTACGAGATTCCAGATTAAGCAATATGGCGAGAGCAGAAGATTGAAGTTAATCAGTAGATGTGAAGACATTGAAGAGAAGCAGATACAACCCAAGAATTATGATATATGCATTTTGAACCCTGTGGTAGGAGAAGTTTCTAAAAGGTTAACCGCTGCTGTAAGACGTGCAGCAAAATACCTCTTCTTGGACCCGCAAGGCTTCCTTAGAAGGTTCGATTCACAGGGTTTCGTTACCATCTCAGACATGGATAAAGCGCTTCTGAGGGATGTCGATGTGCTGAAGGTAGATTACGAGGAGATGCGTAGCATAACAGGTTTGGACGAGCCGAAACAAGCCTTGAACGAACTTCATATACTGGGACCAAAGGCGGTGATCTTAACATCACATTCGGGTCACGTAACACTTTCGCTGGGGGAGAAGATCTATAGAGTACCTATCCCGGCTACGGATGTTAGAGGAGAGACGACCGGAGCTGGTGACATCTTGGCGGGTGCTTTCGCAGCATCCTTTTCTCAAAACAAGGACCTTTTAAAGGCTGTATGTGTCGGTGTCTCAGCAGCTACTCTTGCAGTCCGAGGTGTAGGCATATCTAAGATACCAGCTCGTGAAGAGGTTTTTGAACTCGCTGAGCAGATATTGAATGGTGTGGAAAGTTGTTAGCTAAGTTCCAGTAGTCTGAGTAACTCGTTGTAGATGGCTAATGCCTCGTCTTCGCTCTTTACATTTTTTAAGAGCATCCTACCTTGCCTAAATAGGCTTACCTCAACCCCTTTATATTCAAAGACAAGGATGATAGGTGAGCTTGCCAGCACCTTATAGCCGCCGATCTTCTGAAGCACCTCATTCAAGTCTATATTCATAGGTTTAGGTGGGTTAATGTTTACGGTATCTCTACCACACATCCACGTCAACCGCTCTCTTTGCTCCGCTGCTCTTTCAACCCTCTGCTGACAGACCCTACACCCCTCAGTCTTAGCTAATTCGACTGTTAAGAAATCCATCCTTCTAAAGTCGCAAATAAGCAACCTATTTTTTAAGCCGCCTTCTATTCCAGCTAAGATCTTTATCGCTTCTAAAGCCTGTATAGCAGCTACAGCACCTGGTGTGGCACCTATTACACCTCGCGTGGAGCAAGTTGGTAGTATCTCATCATCCAATCCTGGAAAGACACATTCTAGGCAAGGTGTTTCTGGTGGGTGAAAGACGGTGACGTTACCTTCTAAGCCTAGGGCACCTCCGAAGACATAGGGTATTCTTCGTTTAGTACAAGCTTCGTTCACGATATACCTTGTGCTCATATTATCTAAACCGTCAACTACACAATCTACACCCTCGATGATACTGTCCACATTTGAGCGTCTAACATTCTCCGGTACTATGTCTATCTTAACATCTGGGTTTATTTCGTTGAGCTTTTTAGCGGCTACTTCAACCTTTGGATACCTCAGATCTTTTCTGGTGTACAGCGCTTGTCTATGGAGGTTATGTAGCTCGATGGTGTCTTGGTCCACTAGCCTAAGATAGCCTACTCCAGCTAAAGCTAGATAGAGTGATGAAACGCTACCCAGCCCCCCTACACCTATGACTGCGACTCTTCCTTTGCTGAGCCTTCGCTGCCCTTCTATGCCTAGCTCAGGCATAGTTATTTGGCGTAGATAGTATTCGCTGAATGCGCTTGGCTGCATACGTTTCGGTTCTTCACCAT
>JAAOZN010000005.1 GCA_011605775.1 Nitrososphaerota archaeon
AACTGCTCCGCCTGCGGGGAGTGCGCTAAAAAGTGTCCTATGAAGAGGGTGCCGAATGAGCATGAAGCTGGCTTAGCATATAGAACAGCGATCTACCTTCCCTTCCCTCAAGCCATACCTCAAGCCTACGTTATAGACCCAGAGCACTGTCTATTCTTCCAGAAGGGTACTTGCAAGGTCTGCGCTAAGGCTTGTAGTAGAGGTGCGATAAACTTTGACGAGAAGGAGCGGCTTGAAATCATAAAGGTTGGGGCGATAATCTTGGCAACTGGTATAGATGTTATGGACCCATCGCCTCTTAAGGAGTACAGCTACGGTCTCCACCCAGACATAGTGACAAACCTGCAGTTTGAGAGGCTCCTCTTGGGTGGGATGCTTAGGCCTTCGGACAAAAAGGTGCCGAAGAAGGTAGCGTTCATACTTTGCGTAGGCAGCAGAAGCCCGGAGCGAGCCCAACCATACTGCAGTAAAGTCTGCTGTATGATAGCGCTAAAGCAAGCCTTCCTCCTTAAGGAGTTTCACACTGAATCTGAGCCCTGGATCTTCTACACGGACATGAGGGCTGCTGGCAAATGGTATGAAGAGTTCTACGCTAGATGTAGGGAGCACGGTATCAAGTTCGTAAGAGGTAGGGTTGCGGAGGTGAAGCCGAACGATAGCGTGATCATGCTTAGGGCTGAAGACACGCTTCTGGGTGCGCAGATCGAGGAGAACTTTGATCTCGTGGTTCTGAGCACAGCACTTCTGCCGAGCGCTGGTACGAAGGAAGTTGGTCAGCTCGTAGGTATGGACACCGGTCCGGACGGTTTTCTACTTGAGAAGCACTATAAGCTCGAGCCGGTGGACAGTGCTTGGACGGGTGTTTACGCTGCGGGGTGCGCCTTGGGTCCCAAAGATGTGAGAGAGAGCGTGGTTGAAGCTATGAGCGCAGCGTCTAGAGCATCAACCTTCTTAGGAGGTGGGAAGATCGAGGTTAGCCCAGAGAAGGCGTTTGTGATAAAAGATTTGTGTGACGGGTGCGGCGTTTGCGTGCAAGTCTGCCCTAAGAACGCTATAGCGATAAGCGATGGTAAGGCTATTGTAAACCCGGTTAGCTGCGTAGGATGCGGTATCTGTCTACCAGCTTGCTCGAAGCAGGCTTTGGATCTTAAGCATAACACGGAGAAGCAGCTTATAGCAACGATCTACGGTGTTTGCCAGGGTAACGTGAAGCCCCTCATAATAGCCTTCACGGAGAAGGTTGTAGGGTATAGGGCTGCTGACATGTATGGGCTTGATAGAAGAAAGTATCAGCCAAATATCGTGATCATCGAGGTTCCGACCACCAGGCGTGTTGGGTTGAAGCATGTGCTGCAGGCTTTCGCAGCCGGTGCAGATGGGGTGGTATTCGTGGAGGCTGAGGATAACTGGTACGGGCTGAGTAAAGAAGAGGGCTTAAAGCAGTTCAGAAACCACGTCAGCCAGATACAGAGGGAGCTTCGAAAGTATGGTATAGACGCAGCAAGAACCATGGCTGTAGCGGTAACACTACCACAATACTATAAGCTTGAGATATTCGATACAGTGGTGAATAGAGTGAAGGGCGCTAGGCCGATCACAGATGAGGTTAGGGCGAAGATCAAGGAGGTGGTATCTTCTTGAGCCCTGTTATACATAAGATAACACCGGAGATGATGGATCCAACCTTCGAATCTACTCTAAGGAAGAGGTTGGGTGAAAAAGGTGAGAAGATCCCGCTCTGCTTCCAGTGTGGTGTATGTAGCGGCTCCTGTCCAGTAGCGTTTGCGATGGACTATACGCCGAGACAGATTATGGAGCTGATCAAGCTCGGAGTTAAAGATGTGGTGCTGAACAGCTCAACGATCTGGCTCTGCGCAGCCTGCTACAGCTGTTCCGTCCGCTGCCCTCAGGGTGTTGATTTGAAGCAGGTTATGGATACCTTGAAGGAGATGGCTTTGGAGGACCCGAAGTATAGTAGGGCTGAAAAAGCGTTCTACGAGAAGTTTATTGACGTTGTTCGGGAGAACGGTAGGATGGATGAGGTTGGGCTCTACGTTAAGCTGATGCCTAAATCAGCTGTTATGAGGAACCTTGGCTTCGGTCTTAAACTGTATCAGAAGGGGAAGATCAAGCTCAGCCCAGCCAAATCCAGCACCGATCAAGTAGCTAAGATATTTGAGAAGGTCCTAGCTAAGGAGGTGCAGAAGCAATGAAGTACGCATACTACCCAGGCTGCTCAGCCCACACTTCCGGCAAAGAGTATGATAAATCCTTTAGGCTCATAGCAAAGGCTTTAGACATAGAGTTGGTTGATGTGCCCGATTGGACTTGCTGCGGCTCACATGTAACCTACGTCTTTAACCCAACCTTAGCAGCCTCGCTCTCAACAAGGAACCTGGCCCTGGTTGAGAAGATGGGTGAAGGCATCGAGGTGGTCACAATCTGCAGCGGATGCTACCAGACTCTAAAACGATCAAACGAACTACTAAAACACGACGCTAATATTCAAGCTAAGGTTAAAGAAGCGCTTGAAGCAGTAAACTTAAGCTACAACGCCAACGTCAAGATACACCACGCGCTTGAGACCCTAACCACACAGGAAGCCCTTGACACTATTTCTAAGAGGATCACTAAACCTCTAAAAGGCTTAAAAGTTGCACCATACTACGGCTGCGCCGTAGTCAGACCAAAGTTCGAAGACAGCTTCGATGACCCCGAGAATCCTCAGTCCCTTGATCGGCTACTGAATGTTCTAGGCGCCGAGCCTGTGCCCTACATCGATAAGGTTAGGTGTTGCGGTGGGGTGTTGATTATGAAGCAGGAGCGTGTTTGTTTAGAGATGATTCGTAGGCTGCTGGTGAACGCAAAGCAGGCTGGCGCGGAGTGTATGGTCACACCTTGCGCCCTCTGCCACCTTAACCTCGACATCATGCAGCCTAAAGTCGAGCAAGCGTTTAAGCAAAGGTTCAATATGCCAGTCTTCTTCTTCACCCAACTAATAGGCTTAGCCTTAGGTCTAAAGCCTACTGAGCTCGGGCTCGATAAGCATATGGTCCCTCCAATAAGCCTTCTACGGAGCAAGGCTGTGGAGGTGTGACGGTAAATGTTAAATGCTAAATCCATAAGTAAGGGGGTGAAGGGGTATGGTTAAAGTAGATGAGTACGAGGTTAAAGAAGGTCTCTACTATTCTACAGACTACTTCTGGGTTAAAGTGGAGGGGAAGAGGGCTAGATGCGGGTTAACCGACTACGCTCAGAAGATGCTGAAATCCATAGTCTATATCGATGCCCCTAAACCTGGAACAGATGTGACCCAAGGAGAGGTCTGCGGCTCAGTCGAATCTGTAAAAACAGTTACAGATCTCATAAGCCCCCTGAATGGCAGGGTTGTCGAGTATAACACCTCCCTTGATAATAACCCTGGTCTCATAAACTCCGATCCATACGGTAAAGGGTGGATATTTGTAGTTGAGTCGCCTGATCTGCGAGGAGATTTATCAAAGCTGATGGACTTTAACAAGGCGGTTGAGTGGCATAAGGAGCTCCTTAAACGGTAGGTTAAGTGCTGCTAATGAGCAGAGGCGATGCCCTTTTATCTATATGTTGTTTGTATCTTTGTAACCATCTTTTTGAGCATCCTACTGGCGTTATGTGATGTGCGTAACAGATCTGCTCAGTCTAGTTATGCAAAAACTTTAAAAGTAGTTTGTTCGTTTATTGGTTAACCAAAGATTGGTGATGAGCGCCCTGAACCCTAAGAGCAACTATCAACTACCCCTAACGATCTACTACCATAGATTCTTCTAGTGGATTAGGGAAGCTGGTGTTGTGGTTTGGTTTATCTACCATCTTTAGGTAAGAAGTATGAGGAATACGCCTATGTGCTTGACTTCATACGGAGAGGAAGATCTGTGGTGATAAAGGGGAGAGAGGGCCCCCTTGTGCAGGCTCTAGGTGAAGAGAGGCTTACACTCCTAGAGATACTTGCTGTTGAAGGCGCTTCTTTTGAAGTGGGTGAACGCATCTACATAGGGAAAGAGGGTAGGACGAAGGTGCTGAGCGTATTAGGGCGCTTAAACTACGAAGATCTGACCGCCGATGCTAAAGCAGAGCTGCCCAGAGTAGTTGAGCAACTCGTTCTGAGTAACGAAAAAAGGTTTGTTGCGTATTTTAACGAGCTTCAACCAGTCACTCCACGGCTCCACGCGCTGGAGCTCATCCCCGGAATAGGTAAGACCTTCATGTTCCAGATACTTGAGCAGAGAAGTAAGAAGCCTTTTGTCTCATTCGAGGATATTCAGAAGAGGGTTGGGCTTAGGGAGCCAGCGAAGCTTGTTGCTAAGAGGATTGTTGAGGAGCTCACTGGGAACTGTAGGATCAATATCTTTGTGAGGAAATGAGTCGGCGAAGATCTCTTGGGCAGCATACTCTTATCGACCCTACCGTCGTTAGTGCTATTGTGGAGGCTGCTGAGTTAAAGGGTGATGAGGTCGTATATGAAATAGGCACTGGCAGTGGTGTGCTGACCGAGAAGCTCTGTAAAGCGGCTGGCAGAGTAATATCCTCTGAGATCGATGAGAAGTTCTATAATGCTGCGTTAAGTAAGCTGAATTACCCTAACCTAACTCTCGTTAAAGGAGACGGGTTTGGTATCGATGTCGAGTTTGACGTCTTTGTCTCCAGCCTACCCTACCACTGCTCCTCAAGATTTGTAAGATGGCTATTAGGCAAAAGGTTCAAGAGGGCTGTTGTGCTACTTCAGAAGGACTTCGTTGATAAGCTCTTGGCTAAAGTTGGTAGCGAATGCTATAGGGCTGTTTCGGTCTTAGCCCAATATGCCTTCACAATCTCACCTATATTGAATGTACCTCCCGATGCCTTTACACCTAAACCAAAGGTTCACTCTAGCGTCGTGGTGATGGTCCCAAGGCCCAGCATCAATCTTAGTGAAGAGGTCGTGAAGGCTGTCTACAAACTCTTTGCATTGAGAAGGAAGAAGGTTTCAACAGCCTTAAAGATCTTGACCGATTGTGCAGAGCTAGGGTACTTGACGCAAGACCTTTTAGATAGGCGTGTAGCATTCCTAGCACCATCAGAAGCCATTAGTTTGGCTGAGCTGCTAGTTAAGAGATATGTCTGAACCTTATAAGCCTAGAGAGGACAGCTTACTGCTTAGAAGAATCGTAGAAGGTTTCTCAGCCGAAGCTGCCTTAGAGATCGGTTGTGGTGTTGGTTTTGTGCTAGAAGCGCTTGCTCAAAGATGCCGATGGGTCGTCGGCGTTGACGTTGACAAGAACGCCTTGCTCGTAGCGAGGACTAGATTAAGGGGTGAGGGTCTTGCAAACTTCGAGCTCGTCCGCTGCTCTTCAGCAGAGGCATTCAAAGCTGGCTCATTTGATCTGGTCGTTTTCAACCCACCCTACCTCCCCTCCGAAAGAATTGAAGACTTGGCGGTAGATGGTGGAGAAGGAGGTGCCGAGGTAACATTAAGTTGGCTAAAGGAGTGTGCTAGGGTGGTTAAGCCGTCTGGCAAAGTTGTTTTGATCACCTCAAGCTTAGCCTCTCAGGATCGGTTGATTAAAGGCGCTAGGCGTCTGGGTTTCAAGATTAAGCTTATTGCTACACAACCACTCTTTTTCGAAGAATTATATGCATATGAGCTCCGCTTAGGCTAAGATGTATGCAGCTCGACAACATCCCCATCCATAAGCCTAAAGTTTCTACCAACTTTGACGCCTTCTGGTAAACCTCTACGCCACAGTCGTGCAAAGCTGAAGAATTTTAGAAAGTCCTTATGTATCTTGGCGGCCAAATCTATCACGGTAGCGCCCCCATCGAGTAATATGGGTTTGTCTACTGGTTGCGAATTAGGCGCTTTGGTGTAAACCCTAATCTTTCCTAATTTGGACAATATCTGCTCCACGAGTTCGTCTTGATCAAGATGTTCGACGCATATGATGTTGCTGAACCCCATCCCCCTAACTGTATCCATAGCTGCTGTAGTGAGTGGTATGAACTGCAGATTTTTAGCCTCCCTACCGAAGATTACTGCTTCAAGATCATCTAGCGTGGCGTTTCTACTAACCTCTACTATGGCGTTTCTTATCATATACGATTTCAGAAAGTCAACAGCTTCTCTCTCGCTTAGGTAGTTTGAGCTCCCCACAACCCTTATCCCGCCTGAAGGTGTCTGTTTGATCTCTACGTCCAGCTTCGGCTTCTTAACTTCGATATTGTGCTCTTCAAACCACTCAACCAGCTCTCTAATGTATTCCACGCCCTCATCTTTCAGCGGCGTAAGGATCACGTCGCTGTTCCTCGCCACACTGAGAAACCGCTCTTGCTTCTCATCACCCAACCTTCTATCAAAAGGCGTAAGCACGAGCTGCAAAGTCAGCCCAGCACCTCTTAAGGCGCCAACGAGAGGTGAGGCTAAAGCCTCGTGTAGCTTAGCATTCTGCTTCGATATAGTGTTAAAGAAGTCTAGTGAAGTCTCTACGCTGCCCATCACCGCTGCTTGTAGCGCCCCTTCTTTTTTGATGACCCACTCGCTTCTTGTTGTGGTTCTTCGGCGAAGCCTAGCCCTCTCAAGCTCCTCCTCTAAGGCGGCTATCTGCCTCTTTATCGACATCTCGAGCTTCTCTGTACCCTTATGCTTAGGGAAACTTGAGTAGAACTCTTTAAGTAGCTTAAGTTTCTGGGCTGGATCCTTGGCTGCAATTGCTTCAGCCCACTTTGCCTTAGCCCGTTCTGGTAGGTTGGTAGGCATCTCCGCCCTACGTCCTTAAAGTAGATGGAGGGGCTAGATAAAGTCGTTTTTCGAGTGATAACCCTTTCCAGATACTATTTTAAGCGAAATCTTCATAACACATGAAATCAAGTAGCTCTGCGACTAAATGTGGTTGAACCGCTCCTACCCCTAATATTACTGCTTATAGGTCTGCTAGTAGGCTTTTTCTCCTCTCTACTGGGGCTAGGAGGAGGTGTGATTTTAGTCCCTATACTCATATTAGGTTTTGGTCTAACCACACAACGCTGTGAGCACAAGCTTAGTAGCTGTTTTAGCAACCGCTGCCTCAGCGACCTTGGAATATGCTAGGCAGAAGCGTATTGTATTCAGACTAGGTTTACTTACTATTGCCGCGACAATTCCAGGTGCGTTTTTAGGTGCTGATATCAGCCAGTATGTGTCATCACGGATGCTCGCAGCAATTTTTAGCGCGATCGTCCTCTGCCTCGGTTTTATTATGCTCTTTGGCCAAGAACCGAAAGGTGGAAGTGATCATCCCAACACCAAAAGGTTAGCCTCTGGGCACCTGTTAAGCCAACTTGCCTCTTTTTCACTTTTCTTCTGTGTAGGGTTAGTTGCCGGATTACTTGGTATTGGTGGTGGAATACTTGTTGTGCCTATTTACAATGTTCTTTTAGGTGTTGGAATATATTATGCTGTAGCAACATCTACCTTCACGATAATCTTCACATCATTAGCGGGGTTACTAAGGCACTACACGTTAGGTTATCTGCTTCTTGAATACACCCTCCCTATCACAATAGGCGTACTCATTGGAGCGCAGCTTGGACCGAGGCTTAACAAGATGCTGAATACCCAACTACTTCGAAGAATCTCCGCTTTAGCAATTATAGGCTTGAGCATCTACCTATTGGTCACAAAATTCCTCTTAGCTTAGTCGTTAAGCTTAGATAAGTTGAGTAGATTAAGGTTAGTGTGGTATGAAGCTGAGTAATCTCTCGCTTGCCATAGTAGAGCCCACTTACCCTGTTAACGTTGGGCATCTGGCTAGGCTTGTCAAGAACTTTGGGCTTTCCTCTCTTATCCTCATCAACCCCTCTTTTGATATGGAGGAAGCACTACCTTATGCTTCACACGGCGCTGACATTTTAAGATCCTCTAAAGCGATGTCGTTTAAGGAGGTTTTAGAGCGTTTTGACCTCGTTGTGGGTACAACTGCAATACCAGGAGGCTCAAGAAATATTACACGAGACGTTGTTGCACCAGAGGCTGCTGCGAAACGTATCTTGAGTAGCAGAGGGTCTGTATGCATATTATTTGGTAGGGAAACCACTGGTTTAACAAACGAGGAGCTTGAGCTCTGCGATATGGTCATTTCGATACCTACAGGCACAGCCTACAGAACCCTTAATGTATCCCACGCTGCAGCCATAATTCTCTATACACTCATAGCCACACCCAGCTTAAGGACTAAGAGAAGCGAGGTGCCAAGAACCATAAGAGCCCTATTGCTTAAC
>JAAOZN010000006.1 GCA_011605775.1 Nitrososphaerota archaeon
GCCAATCAACTGCTTTCCGTTAAGATAGTGCTATCTTTTGGCACAATATCTTTTTACCCTAACTCTTATGGTAGGTTGTTAAATAGCTTAACCGCTGCACAGAAGACTATCCTCTAAAAGGTGCTATAGGTTGAGGAGGTGGTCTAGCGAATATACCGCCGAAGAACGCAAGGACTGCGGCCAACTCAAATGCAACCCTTGGCACACCAAGGCTTTTCATCAAGGGTAATAGAATACTTTTATCAGCCTTTGAAAGTAAGAGCTGGTAGCCGTGGACTACCATCAAAACACCTAACAGCACTCTAACGACAAGAAGCGTTAGGTCAAGATAGGTTTCACTTGCGGCGAGCATTTTAATCATTTAAGGCTATAAATAAGGTGTAAATAAACTTGAAGGCGCCTGTTACCGCCATTACGTAATAGAGGTTAGCGTATGTGTACTCTCCTTAGGCAAACTATGGTTGTTTGTGGTGGTTGAAGCTCGTTCATAGGATAACTACCTGAATGGGTTGAGTTGTGATGCTGGCTTTCCCCCGCTGTATGAAGGTGTGGGTTCCCCACTTCACTTTAACGTCGCATCTTAGAGTGTGTTCACCCTTGCCTAGTTCGCTTCCGGTTAGGTCGAGCGTTATGAGGTAATCTAATAATTTGGAGTGTAGCTGCTCTATTGAATCAACCACACTTGATCTGCCATATTCATCCACCACCATCACCCTTATCCTACTTGTATAGCTTCTATCTCTGCACCAATAGAAGATAGCCTTTCTGACCAGTTTTATCCTCTTAACGCATCTGAATGCGAACCCCAAAATACGCTTCCTCAACTCTATTATCGAAGTTACTCTAAAGTCCACATCTCGGTTTACGTAGGCTTCCTCGATGCGCTGCTGAGTAAAGTTTTCCCTTAATTCACCCATCACTCTGTAAGAGAGCAGGAGTTTCACTGCTTCATCCAATCTAGCCTCTTGAGACAAAGGCTTGAAACCGAGGATCTCGATGTGCGTCTTGATGTTCGCTTCTTTGCCTATAAGCCAGTTTGCCACTTTAGCTCACGTTTGTGCAGTTGTTACAACTCCACCCTTTTCTTAATGTTCCTCTATAGACTTTATCCTCTATCTTCTCACCGTGCATCTTCTCCCATTCTTCTACAGGAATCCCGTACTTCTTTTGAATTCTGTCACGATACCACTCCGGCATTACGTTAAATGAACAGAAAGGTACTATACGCAGATCGGGGGTGAGATAGTGTATATCACAGCGTTGTACCCTTTCGGCGTCGTAGTTATACTTATCTTGGAAGTGCATCATCCCTAGGAAGAGGCTTCTCCTATGCCATTCACCTACCGAAGAGTAGTCGTGCCTCACAATTATGTTGAATAGCATCTTGGCTAAATTGAGACCTTTGGGCTGCTTGGCTTTATCTATAAATGATCCAAGTTTAAGCATCGCTTCAACCATAACTTTGTATCTGTTTACTCCGCTCTTCAGATCCTCAGCCTTTTCATCCAAGTATTCTATGAGCCCCTTAACATCGACAAAACTCGTTATCGGTATCAACCTACCGCTTTCGTCTGTAAACACGTATGTCCCAGCCCCACAGGCGAAGTGTATGGAAAGTTCATATTTAGGCTTACGTGTAAGAGCCTCGATGAAGTGTGTCAACGGTGTGCAGCTAGGTACGGGAAACCACGCCTCCTCTGGGACTTCGCCATCTGTCTGCTCTTCAATAGCCTTTATGCAGTCAGGTATTGTTATTCTGTATCTTTCTCTATCTTGCTTAGCCATTCTACCTGTTAAAGAGACGGGTTGGAAGTTGACCGCTCTTACTACATCGATGTTCTTTTGAGCGTAGCGGATGATCGCACCTAATTCGTGGTCATTTAACCCTTTTATTACGGTAGGAACCAATACCACTCCAACCCCAGCTCTCCTACAATTCTCGATAGCAAGGGGTGCCTCCCAGTAATTCTTGGGGTTTGTTTTTGGTGTTACACCGTCGAAGCTAAGGTAGAGGTTGCTTACACCAGCTTCCTTGATTCTGAAGGCGAGCTGCGGGTCTAAGGCTAGATTTATGCCGTTGGTGTTTAGCTGCACATGATCGATCCCTTCTTCTTTTATCATCTTGATGATCTCTATGAGATCGCTTCTAAGTGTTGGTTCGCCGCCTGTTAGCTGTATGGAGTTGCCAGCTACTGGTCTTTCTGCTTTCAGCGTTCTAACCATAGCCCTTATCTGCTCTAACGTAGGCTCATACACATAAGCGCCTTCTAACCCCTTCTTCACGTAGAAGAAGCAGTACCAACAGGTTAAGTCACATCTATTTGTGATGATGATATTTGCTAAGCCAGTGTGGCTAAGGTGGTTCGTGCAGAGGCCGCAGTTCAGAGGACAAGCGCAGGAATCTACGGGTACGTTAGGGTTCTCTATACCTTTCCCATCCCGCCAATATGTGCTGAACTTCTTGTAAAGGGTCGCTGAGCCGTAGTAAAGCTCTTCTACTTCACCGTGCACTGGGCAGTTCTTCCGTATATAGATCTTAGATTCTCTCTCAAAGACCTCTGCATCAAGTAGGCGGTTACATTCTGGGCAGATGCTTTGAGTCCTTCTAATAACTTCCCCATCAGTTTTTGCTTGAGTTCTTTCGCCTATTTTCAGAAGAGCCATCTTAACCACTTCTAGTGGTGAGTCTTTCGATTTATAAGGGTTATCAGATGAATGCAAAGGTGAAAAGTATGTTGTATCGCCAAATGCAGACAAACCAGCAAAGATAAGTTAGAAACTGAGGAAGCTAGCCAAAGAGCGTTTTCTATAAGATTCTTTAAGAGGACTATGAGATATGAGCGCTGATCATCCACCTAGCTTCAAGCTGGATAATCGATGTGTGTTGAAGACTTACGCTTGGAGCATGCTTGGGTTAAAGTTGCTGAAGAGGCAGAAGACCGCCGAATGGTCAAGTGGAAGCTAAACTCTAACTATATCCTTCGCTTTAAAGTTGTGAGCGCTACTATTAAGCCAATCACTGCTAGAATAGCTGTAGTCGAGAACACCAAACTATATGCGCCTGTCGAAGCGTAGATATATGAAGAGATCTGTGGTCCGACTATAGCCCCCACACCGTATGCTGTGAATACGATGCCGTAGTTTGAACCTATGTTCTTCACGCCGAAGTAGGTCGATGTTGCGGCCGGTGCGATAGCCAACCAGCCCCCGAATGTGAACCAAAGCAGTGAAAATGTGGTAAAGTAAATTAGTAGCGAGGCACCGCTGCTGGCACCTAAAGCCGCTGCTAAGATCATTATGAAGGATATCCAAGCAGCGTTATAGGGGCCGATCTTGTCACAAAGGTAGCCGAAGGAAGGTCTACCTACGCCGTTAAATATGGCGAAGACTGCTGTGGCGACGGCTGCTAGAGCTGGGTCTAGTCTGATCACCTCTTGGCCATATTTTGCTGCTAGAGAGATAGCTATAAAGCCTCCTGTCGTGCCAAGGACATAAGAGAGCCAGAGTCCGTAGAAGGTTCTTGTCTTAACCATCTCCTTTGGTTGAAGATTGACGCCTTTGGATACGGTTGCGGAAGCTGTTGCAGCAGTCTCAGCTGGCGGAAATCTTAGCGGGATGGAGAGTATTACTAAGATTATCATAAATGTGATGCCGAGATAGAGGAAGGTTTGCAACACACCTACCAATTGAATCAAGAGCGCTGAAGTAATAGCGGTGATAAGTGGGGAGAGGCCGAAGCCGAGTATGGTTATGCCCGTAGCCAACCCCTTACGCTCAGGTATCCATCTACTCGAGACCGCTATAGGCACACCATATACCAACCCGACTCCTATGCCTCCTACCACACCATAGGCGATTAGCATATAACCAAGAGACCAAGGCACTTTATCTGCAAAGCTAGCCAACACCCAGCCTAAACCGACCAAGATCGAGCCCATTAAAGCGGTTTTCCTTGGGCCGATCGTGGACATCAACTTGCCTCCAAAAGGCATGGTTAAACCAAACAGCGCTAAGAAGACTGTAAAAGGTAAACTGGATTCCACTGTAGACCAGTTGAGGAGTTTCTCCAGCGGCACCCTAAAGACACTCCAACTATATATGGTACCTAACGCTATGTTTATTATGAATCCAATCGGAGGGTAGAGCCATCTGTTCAAGGCTTGCTCACCAAGCCCTCTCCTAAACGTGCTTTAAAGATTTTCTACAAACTTCCTCTCTTTCTGCATAAAACACAAATCTCTCCCAAGCTTCTTAGCCAATATATTGAGTAAGGTGTGAGCTGATTTCATTCAGACAGTTTTTGAACCCATCTTTTAGCGCAGCGTTAACCTATTGCTCTTCTTGGGGCTTTTTTCCCCGATTTTATGTATTCTATAGAGTCTGCTATGTATGTGGCGTGGTCGGCTATTCTCTCTAGATACCTTAAGATGAGTGTCGCAGCAATTGCACATTTTATGTCTCTGTCTTTGCTTTCGGCAGCTGCCTTAACATAACTAAGGTAAAGGTTGTCTATCACACTATCCATTTCTTTGAGCTTCTTAGCCAGATTTATATCACGCTCTATAAACGCTTTTATGCCGAGCCTAATCATGTCTTTAGCGTGTTTACCCGCCTCCTCTATAGGCTTGGTGTCACAGTGTGAGAGGTCTCCGAATATGCTTCTCACTTGCATTATATCATAGGCGTATCGCCCGAATCTCGTGAAGCCGTAAGCGATTTCGAGGCAAGATTTTATAAAGCGCAGATCTGAGGCCACGGGCTGATACCTAGCCAAGAGCTCTATCGCCAACTCACTAACCTCCTCTTCGAGCATCCTCAACCGCTCAGAAGCCGCATAAACTTCTTTGACGAGGTCCTTGTTTTGCGTGTAGGCATCGATAGCGGTTGAGACTGTCTGCTCGGAAAAGTTGCCCATATCGATCAGCATATTCTTCAGCCGCTCTAGTCCTAGGTCAAGTAACCTAACCAAGTAGCATCAGCTAACCGAACTTCCCAGTTATATACTTCTCAGTCAACTCCTCTCTGGGGTTCTCGAAGATCTGTGAGGTCTCCCCATATTCGATGAGCCTACCTAGATAGAGGAAGGCGGTATAGTCTGAGACACGGGCTGCCTGCTGCATATTATGGGTAACCAGCACAACCGTATAGTCTTCCTTCAGCCTAACCATAAGCTGCTCTATCTTAGCGGTAGCTATAGGGTCTAGGGCTGAGCAGGGCTCATCCATAAGAATAACCTCTGGTTTGACTGCCAGTGCTCGTGCTATGCATAGCCTCTGCTGCTGACCGCCTGATAGCTCTGCGCCCGATTTGTTGAGGTCATCCTTCACTTCATCCCAGAGCCAAGCTGCTTCTAGGCTCTCCCTAACGATCTTATCAAGTATCTGCCTGTTCCTCACACCAACAAGCTTGAGCCCAGCTGCTACGTTATCGTAGATCGACATCGTTGGAAATGGATTTGGCTTCTGGAAGACCATCCCTATCCTCCTTCTCACCAAAACAGGGTCTACGTCTGGTGCGTAGATGTCTCTCCCATCAAGGTAGACTTTACCCGAGACCCTTGCGTTGGGTACCAGCTCGTGCATCCTGTTAAGGCATCTGATGAATGTCGATTTGCCGCAGCCGGAAGGCCCGATGACAGCGGTTATGGTATTTGGCTTGATCTTGAGGTTGATATCTTTAAGCACGTGATTATCACCAAACCAAGCGTTTAAACCAACAACCTCGATTTTATACACCGGTTTAGGCGTTGGTATCGGCTTTTCTTCCTTCTTTTCCACCATCAATCTTAGCGTCAAATCTTCACCCTCCTACCAAAACTTATCTTCGTCAAAGTTTTAGCAACCACATTTAGGGTTAATACGATCGCTATTAAAACTAGTGCTGCACCCCAACCCTGCTGATGCGCATACTCATAAGGTAGTAGAGCAAGCCTCCATATCCGTAGTGGCAGCGCATCTATAGGTTCAAATAGGCTTGTGAAGAACCATTGGCTGCCTAGTACGGTCATTATGAGTGGTGCTGTTTCGCCCGCTATCCTACTTATCGCCAGCATCACTCCGGTAACTACTCCGCTTTTCGCCGCTGGAACTACGATGCTTAGGATCACACGCCACCTCCTTAAGCCTAGTGCAAGCGCCCCTTCGCGTAGAAGATTGGGGACAAGCCTTACAGATTCCTCAGTCGTCTTTATCACTATAGGAAGCATTATTATGGATAGGGCTATCGCGCCAGCAATAGGTGAAAACCTACCTAACGCGAGCACAACCAGCACATATACGAATATACCTATTACGATAGAGGGCATCTGCATCAAAACGTCGCTTAAGAATCGAACCACTCTACCAAGAGGGTTATTGCCGAACTCAGCAAGATATATGCCAGCTAGAACCCCTATTGGCACCCCAATGAGGGATGAAAGACCTATGAGGATGAAGGTTCCTTGGATTGCGTTGGCTATTCCCCCACCTGGCTGCCCTATGATGCCCGGTGGCGAGGTTAGGAACTCAATCGAGATCGCTGGTAGGCCTCGTATTACGACTTCGATCAATATGCTCAGAAGAGGTATGATCGCGAGTATTACCGCAACTACGGTTAGAGCAAGTATTAGGCGCTCCTTGAACTTCCTAATCTTATAGTTGGTTTCACTCCACAACGCCCTTCGCCCTCACGCGGTAGATAAGAAGCTGAGCAGCCACGTTAATTATGAGCGCTGAAATTAGGAGTATGAAGCCCACGCCTATTAGGGCTGATGGGTGTAGCGAAACAGGGTCTGCTTCGTTGAACTCGTTCGCTATTAGCGAAGCCATCGTCTGACCAGCCTTCAGAAGCGAGGTGGGTAGTGCAGCAGGTCCTACAGCATTGCCTATAACCATAGTCACAGCCATGGTCTCTCCGACCGCTCTCCCTAATCCTAGGATTATTGCTCCTACGATGCCAGCACGAGCGTAGCTCAGCACCCCTATCCTTATAGCTTCCCATCTTGTCGCCCCTAGGCTATACGCTGCCTCTCTCTGTGTGCTAGGCACGGCTAACAGAACTTCTCTGCAGACGGCAGAGACTGTTGGTATGATCATTATGGCTAGTATGAGCCCGCCGGTTAAGACGCTAAGACCGTATGGTGTGCCTGAGAATATCGGTATGAAGCCTAGATAGGTTGATAAAGGCACTTCTATCAGATCCCTAACCCAGAATCTAAACACGAACACACCCCATAGTCCGTAGATTACGCTTGGAACCGCAGCCAAGAGCTCGATGACGTATGATAAGGGCGCTCGGATGCTGCTCGGAGCAATCTCCGCTAAGAAGATGGCAACCCCAAGGCTTATCGGCACACCAACTATGAGCGCTATCGCTGATGTTGTGAGTGTGCCTAGGAGATATGGTAGTGCTCCATAAGCCTCCATACCTTCTACTGGGTTCCACTCTAGGCTCGTTAGGAAGCTGAATCCAAAGCGGTTGAATACTGGGGCTGCACCTTCATAGATCTTAATTATCAGCAGAGCCATTATGACGATTATGCTAGTTGCTGCTGCTATGGTTAGAGCTAAGAAGAGAGTGTCGCCTTTGAGGCTTATAGAGGGGAGATGAAGAAGACGTGTTGCACCAACTTCTGAAAGGTTTGTGTCCCCCTCTTTATCGCCTTTTTCCATGACCTAAAGTGGATTCGTCTGTGTTGTATATATGGTAGAGGCAAGTAAAACATATATCAAATATATTCCCCATATATTGGCGAGAAGATATATGGGTAAGGAGAGAGGCGATGCGGAAGCAGCGAACCATTGGACTCGACGCATCCAATTTTCAGGTAAATCATCCTACATAATAGCTCTCCCTAAGCGTTGGGTCGACAATATGAAGCTCAACGCAGGAAGCGAGGTGACCATAACACGCTACGGGCCTTCATCGCTTATAATTACACCTAAAGAGCAGGCTCCTCAACCGCTTAGGAGTGATGCGGTAATCGAGGCCTCGGCCAAAGATCACCCACATTCATTAATTAGGCGTATAATATCTGCCTACTTACTAGGGTACACCATAATATATGTGAAGGCGAAAGAGGGGAAGTTTGACCTACAGCACAAAGAGATGGTCAAAGAGACCGTGCGCAAGAGCCTTATCGGCGCTGAAGTAATCGATGAATCAAGTGGACATATAACCATACAGATCTTTCTAAGTCTGCCTGAGCTGAGCGTAGAAAACGCTCTAAGAAGGATGTTTCTGATAGCAGCGTCTATGCATAGAGACGCCATAAACGCGCTAAGCGACCTAGATCACGATATGGCGGCCGGTGTCATCAAGGTGGATGATGAGGTTGATAGATTCAGCCTATATACGATTCGGCAACTTAAACTAGGGGTTTCAGACAGCAGAATCCTTGAGAAGATTGGTTTAGAGGCGCCCAAGGACTGCCTCGGTTACCGTGTCATAGTAAAGAGCGTAGAACGAGTGGCTGATCACGCAGCAAGCATAGCGCAGAACACCCTTCTACTGAGGAATAAGTTGTCTGAAGAGATGCTTAGCGGCATAAGAAAGTTGAGCGAGCTCGCCGTAGGCTTCTTCGAGAGATCAAGCCAAGCGCTCTTCAAAAGAGATTACGAAGCCGCTGAAAAGCTCATTCTTGATGCAAATGTTGTCGATGAAGTGGTTAAGGATCTTCAAAGGATCATTGACGCTGAAAGCTCGAGAGGGCAAGGTTATGTCGCGAGGTTGGTAGTGGAGGATATCAAACGCACCGCAGAATATGCAACAGACATAGCGGAGATAGTGCTTAATCTCACAGCAGATAAGATACTCCTCCCTAGACCCACACCATAGGTGTTTAAACGTGGTTGTAGCACCTAGAGACCCTGAAGAGGAGCTGAAACGCCTTGAGGGGCTCAAGCTGGGCAGCTACACAATAACCCTACCCAAGATAATTAGACCAAAAGGACGTGAAAAGGAGTGCAGATACTTCCAAATGAGGGTGCTGAAAAACGGCTTACTCTCCACAAACAGTGTAGTTGAAGGCTTCTTCAGCGTGGGTAGAACGTCAATAAACCTACCGTCTTACTTCGACATCGACTACAACTATATCGTAAACTTCCAAGATGGTAGCGTGGTCGATTTAGTTGCCGAAAACCTAGACTTAGATCTTTTTAAGATGCTATCCACGCTTGTTGATAGGGGCGGTAAGATCATCGTTTCACTCACATCACACACCAGACTTCCTCTCATCGAGGAGACGTATAGACAACTCGACAAGGGCATCCAACCAGAAGAGACCTACGTAGGCAAACTGCTTCGAAGCTGCGGCTGCGGATACGCATACAAACTCTGGTTGATAAGAGAAGGCGGCGCTGAAGGCCCGGCTGCACTACAAGGTGAAAAAGCCCTCTGAGGAAAAATGTACTACCTTATCAGCAAATCTTGGCTAGAAATACTTTGTACACCGTCTCCACTTGCTTTGCCCGACTATTTAGTATATACGATACATCTATTTAATGCTAGATAA
>JAAOZN010000007.1 GCA_011605775.1 Nitrososphaerota archaeon
AAAGGTAGACGATTCGTGTATAGAAGCGTGGAGGATGTTAAGAAGGATATAGACTCAGCCAAAGCAATCGCAGACCTACTAAAAATACTCTCAGATAAACTCGGTGGGCTGGACTGGCTTGCTAGGCTTATCGACCCCATCTTCCTCTACAACAAGGGCTATGAAGAGCTGAGCCCACAGGAGTTAAGAAACTACGAAAACATCGTGCTGGTTTATCGGTGGTTGAAAACTGGTGCCCGAACCGTCTTCCTTCAAGACGCGAATACCCCAATAATGCGCACAAACGAGCTCGTCGAAGTGCTAAATCACATAAAAAGAAGCTTCCCAACCGTTGTAAGGATCACATCTTACGCCAGGGCAAAAACGCTAGCTCACAAACCACTCGAAGATCTGATCAAGATAAGGCAAGCTGGGCTTACTAGAGTACACGTTGGCTTGGAGAGTGGGGATGACGAGGTTCTGGCATATATTAGAAAGGGTGTGACGAGCGAGGAACAGATCGAAGCGGGCAGACGCGCAAAGAAAGCTGGCTTCGAGTTATCAGAATACTGGATGCCCGGAGTAGGTGGTAGGGCCCGCTGGGAGCAGCACGCTAGAAACACGGCTAGAGTACTTAATGAGATAAACCCGGATTACATAAGATCAAGACCATTCACACCACGCCCAAACACTCCCCTCTACGAAGCATATATTAGAGGAGAGTTTCAGCTCACAACACCACACGAAAGGCTGCGGGAGCTAAGATTGACTATCAGCGAACTTAACGTCACAAGCAGGGTCTGCTTCGACCACTTCATGAACTCTTGGCGCAAAGCAGACGGCACCTTCTTATTTAAACAAGACTACGAGGGCTACAAATTCCCGGAAGAGAAGCAGCTAGTATTAGAGTTGATAGATGAAGGGTTAAGGCTCGATGAATCGACTCATATAAGTGCAGAAACCTTGGCCAGAATGCCATACATATAAGTGGGACCGCGCGGATTTGAACCGCGGACCTCTACCGTAGCGTTAACTCGCCAATTCGGTTATCAGCGTCGCCGAGCACCCTTAGGCTCTCGAACGCTCCTTGGCCAGCCTGCTAACCAAGCTGAGCTACGGTCCCCAGACGCTTTAGCTTATAGAGCTTCTAAATAACTTTTATGTATGGGTCGAGGATGATGTTACGATAAGGTCTTAGTGTTTGGTGCTTTCTTTGGCTATCACAATTCTACTTATCGTAACATCATCCAATGGATAGCCGTAAAAATTATTAATCAAAGAGCCTAACATATGGCGGAAATATTATGTTCAGCAGCAGTAGTGAGCTTCAGGCAAGGAGGAAGACGCTTTCCATACTCCAGGATGAGGCTAAGCGTGTACTGGAAGCAGCTAGGGAGTTCTCTGAAACCTTCCCCGCTATACTTGGAAACGATCAACAAGCACTTAACAGATGTGCTGAAGCCATTATGAAGGCCGAGGATGATGTTGAGAATCTACGGAGGGTGTTGACGAGGGAGTTAGCTGAGTTGGGTCCGATGGTTATTAACCGTGAAGATGTTTTACGTGCAGCCTACGACATAGAGGAGATCACTAGCTACATATCGAGCGCAGCTTTCAGATTGGCTGGGTTTAAGCTTACCGACTTTAAGAAGACTTCTCTACTAAAGGATCTTGGTTCTGTTATCGATCTAGCTGTTGAAATGGTTCATAGACTTAATGAGGTTGTTCGGGCTTTGACAATAAACCCTAGCCTAGCCATCGAGCTGACGAACAGTATTCAAAAGATTGAGAGGCAGGTTGACGACCAATATAGATCGCTTAGTTTGAAGCTCTTAAGTGAGCTGGAGTCCTTTAAGGAGGTGCTTGTGCTGAAAGATATAATCGAGCGGGTGGAGAACATGGCTGATCAATGCCTCAAAGCCGCTGATTCGATTACCATAATCGCCCTAAGCCTATAGATGAGGAAGTAGCAATATGCACGCTGAGCTTGTAGGCAACAGAATCATCATCTGGAATATTGACGATGCGAGAGCCCTCTTTAAAGAAGGATTTTACGGCAAACCCTTGGGCATACCTAAACCTAAGAACGCTGAATTTAATGCACCTCTTGTCCTAGATCTGATAGAAGGATACTATCTTCTAGAGAAGGGCAAAATTTCTATAACACAGTCACCGTCGCACCGAAAGATGAGTTTAAAGAGTATAAGAGAAATTTGTAAATCCGAGTACTTGGACTTCCCAGAAAAGTATCTGGTGTATAAGCATCTTAGAGAAGCAGGGTTAGTAGTTAGCCCGGGCATCAAGTTCGGTTGTGATTTTGCTGTATATGAGCATGGGCCGGGAATAGATCACGCGCCCTATCTTATTGAAGTCGTTAAACCTTCACACGACCTCACAGCTACCCGCATTATCTTGTCAGGTAGGTTGGCTACTACTGTAAGGAAGCAGTTCATCTTAGCTGTTGCTGACGTACCCAGAAAGAAGGTTGAGTTTATAGCCTTTGATTGGTGGAGAGCTTAAGCAACAATAATATATTTAGCCGCATCTATTGCTGTGTTGGTGGGGCTTATGGCTGAAGGTGTAAAATGCCCATACTGCGACTCTACGTTCCCAGATAAAGCCACTTTATCCAAACATATCGATCAGGTTCACCTTGGGAAAGGTCTTCTTGAAGGGGATAGGAGAAAGTGGTAATCTGAACGCTACCCTCTCTTTTTAGCACATTCATCACAGTACGCTACATCAGGTGGTACAGGCTTACCACATAAAGCGCATCTGTCAGTAGCCTCAGCTGGGGTGGAGGAGGTTGGGGTTAAGAGTCCACTTCTAACGAACGGTTGCCTAGAACCCAGTTTCGCTCTCTTAAGATCAGGTAGAAGAATGAGGATAAGCCCGAATAGCACCATTAGGAATGAGGTTGCTGCGAACATAAAGGATTCAAGCCTTAAGAGGATCATCGATAGAATTACCAAAATGAGCCCGACAGTCGGCGTGCTGTTGCTAGAGATAGGCATCCCCGCCTTGATTTAGAGAGAGGGTTATAAAGTATTTTACTGCTTATTTCTACTATAGGAGAAGCTAAGAGCTTCTATCTTCACACCTTGTAGCGTTAAGAACCTTATAAGTTCACAAACCCCTTCCACAGACCTCCAGTACATCTGAGGCACTTCGATAAACTCAGCGTTGGGGAAGACGTCTCTTAACACATTAAATAGGGTCTGAATGTCTTCTGAATTATATCCCCAACTCAGTATCGGCTCACTCATATTCTTCCCCAAGCTAAGCATCTTATATGAAATCGTCTTTAAGGTAGCGGTAATATGGGGTCTAGAACCAGTGGCATCATTCAGATACAAATAGATCTCCTCTGTTACCGAAGGGCTCTTCCCTGGACCAAAGTGGCTTCTATACCTTTCAAGCTGCCTTGTATTGAGAAGCATAGGTGAACGAAGCTTATGGGGCACTATAACATCAACTACATGTTTTGCGGTAAGCTCTGCAGCCAGCTGGTCTAAAGTGTCTTTCAGCGCATCATAAGGTATGGTTAAGAATACCATTTCTGCCGCTTTAGCAGCCTCTGCATTTGTTGCGCCTACTACTCTGTTTGTATCTAAATTGCGTGCTTTCACAATCTTTGACGCTGTTTCTTGCGCTCTGAAGAGGTTTCTAGAACCTATATATACTTGGTAGCCCGTTGAGGCAAACTCTGCGGCTAACGCTCTACCTTCTAATCCAGACCCACCTATGATGGCTATCTTCTTACTCTGCACCACACTATTGTATATAATATATTAGAGTATTTCAATTTTATTGCCTCCGTTGTGTAGAGGTATCGTACCAAATGTAGTCTTTTGCTAGTCGATCAGCTTAAATTCTACCTTAACTGCATGTGATGAAGGTTTGGCTAAGGGTAGGTTACATCTTTACGTTTCAGGTTATGTGCAAGGTGTCTTTTATAGATCTAATGCGAAGAGGATTGCGGAGTCGCTCTCATTGACAGGCTGGGTTAGAAACCTTAGGGATGGGCGTGTTGAGATCGTAGTAGAAGGGGAAGAGGAGGGTCTGGCAAAGTTTATCGAGTGGTGTAAGCGCGGCCCGATTGGCGCTAAAGTGGAGTCGGTTGATGTTATGCGTGAAGAATATAAGGGTGAGTTTAAAGGGTTTGAGATAAGGTATCAATAGATTAGTGGTGGTTAATTTGGTTAAGAGAGTTGCCTTGATCAGAGGGGACGGCTCAGGTCCTGAGTTAGTAGATTGTATGATAAAGGTTCTCAAAGCTGTTGATGCCCAGGTAGAGATAAAGGTTTGTGAAGCTGGGTATGAGTGGTGGCAGAAGCACGGTGGCGACTCCTTTATACCAAAAGAAACTTGGGAAATACTGCAGAATTCGGATGCTTGTTTTAAGGGACCAACTACTACACCCCCAGACCCCAACACACCCAGAAGTGTAGCCGTGAGCATAAGGCAGAAGTTCAATCTCTACGCAAACATAAGGCCGATTAAAACATTCAAGGGTGCTGAAGGTCCGCTAGGCTCTGTTGACTTTGTCTGCGTCAGAGAGGCCACCGAAGGCTTGTATAGCGGCTTGGATGTTCGTCTCAGCGAAGATACTGCAATTGCTGTGAGGAAGATAACACGCAGCGCCTCTATGCGTGTCGCTAGACGTGCATTTGAGGAGGTTGTGAGAAGGGGTTGGAGTAATCTCATAGTTGTGACGAAACGGAACGTTTTGAAGGAGACCGATGGTCTCTTTTTTAACTCAGTTCTAGAGGTGGGTAAAGCGTACCCCAATGTTAAGGTGGAAGAGTATTATATCGATAACCTTGCTCAGCAACTTGTTAAGAACCCCCAACGCTTTAACCAGCATGTCATTTTAAGCACAAACCTATTTATGGACATAATCTCAGAGGAGGCTTCTGCGCTGGTTGGCAGTATAGGTATGATCTACTCTGGCAACTTCGGCGATAACTACGCTATGTTTGAGCCAGCACACGGGAGCTCGCCTAAGTATAAGGGGTTGGATAAGGTCAACCCCACCGCGACGATTCTCTCAGGCGCTTGGATGCTCGAATATCTTGGAGATGTAAAAAGAGCTCGCGCTATCTTTGAAGCAACAGAGGAAGTAATCGCTGAGAAGAGAGTTGTGACCTATGATCTGGGCGGAAACGCCAGATCGTCTGAGATGGCTGAAGAGATAGCTAGGCTTGCAGCGAAGAAGCTCAGATAAAACCGTGATCTACACCATAGGCTACGGCGCGAGGAGTAAAGCGAGTTTTCTACATCTATTGCGCAAGCATAAGATAGAGGTTCTAGTGGATGTTAGAAGGTGGCCTAGCTCAAAGATCGAGGAGTTCAGGCGGGATTTTATGGAAAGGTGGCTTCAAGAATCCTCGATAAGATATGTGTGGATGGGAAGTAGTCTAGGCGGTTTCAGAAAAGGTGGCTACGAGAAGTATATGGCTGATGCTGAGTTCCAAAATGGGGTTAAAGAGCTGCTTAAAATCGCTTCGCAGAATAGGGTGTGTATAATGTGTCGAGAGGTCAGCCCTAAGGGTTGTCATAGAAAGTATATCGCAAGATATCTACGAGGCTTAGGAGTGGTGGTTAAGCATATAATGTCAGATAAGAAGGTTGTCGATGATGTTGAGTTGATCTAACCTTGCTTCTGTAGAACTTCTTCTATCCACTCGACTTCTTCTTTGCTCTTTTCGTCAAGAGGTATAAGTTTTATATCATCGGCAGAGCCTACACCAACGCCTATTTCAGCAGCCCTCTTGATCTGTTCAAGCTCGAAGATTCTGCCTTTCATAACATCTGGTGTAGAGCCGAACCTTCTCAATATAGCAGCACCGACAGCATCTATAGCAACTCTATCGGTGCTGGCTATGATCAAGTTTGGTTGGATTACTCTTCCACTCTCTGGTCCTCCCGTAGCGAAACCAGATAAAGCATCTAAGATCACTAGATCAGTCTTATAGAAGGCGTTGATCTCGGCGATCATAAGTCTCTGGTAAGGTGAAGTATGCAGCTCAACCATGTAGTCGTAAAGTTCCCCTGGCACATTCTTTGCGACAAGCCCTACTGAATTCTTTAGCGACATCGTGAAGTGCCCTCCAAACCTATGTGTCTTTAAACAGCACGTCTGAATCACTCTATCAGCTTCAAAAAGGCTCTTCGGCAGATAGAAGCCTCTTAACCAATGCGTACCATCCGGCTCTACTTTAACCCATCTACTCAAAGGATTGTCGTTAAGTACCTCTACTTTTACCCCCGCTTTAGCAGCTAATTCAAACACGCCCAACCGCTCTAAAACCATGCGGGTATCTCCCATCCCACTTCTTTCACCAATAATCATCTCATTTACCTCTTGGCTTTTTAGAGAGGCGATAATCGTTCTGAGCGTATCTAAATGTGTGGATGCTGGATATGGGTCTGCGCTATTAAAGTTGGCTTTTAAGAAAACTTTTTTGTCCCTATAGTCAGATAGATTAAATTTTGAAAGGATTCTCTTAACACCATCACCCCTATCAACAGTTTTAATTATGTAAACCTCTGCTGGTCTCACAACCCCCTTATTCGCCTTCATCTCTCTTAGTGACATTACGGTAAAGTATGCTGAGGCTAAAGCGCCTACTGTACCCAAAGCGGATAAAGCGATCAATCGACGCCTACCAATCTTCAACTAATACAATTGAGCACCCAGAGCCATATATGCGTTCTTTTGAAAAATAGGGCCTATTTGAAGAAAAGGGAGCGGTTTAAGATGGACTGCTTAGAGCCTTAGCCCTCCTATTCCTTTGGATAGCTGAAAGCTTCACTACTGTATCGTAAGATGCTTTGTGTTTCTCTATGGGTTCTGTTTCGATGTAACCTGCTTTCACAGCGGACTCTAAGACATTTTTGCCCTGGTCTGTTCTCACTACACATATTGTCCAACCTTGTGCACCGGCTCCACCAGCAGATATATCAGCCAACTCTGCTGAAAAGTCTCCGCAGTAGAAGCAGCCCTTTCTCACATACTGCCTAGCTTCCTTCAGACCTATTTCAGCTACTCTACCATCTTTTGTTTCGATTATTATCTTACCCTTTATGTTCATCTTCGCTATCTGACTAGGCTCTATTCCAAGCTCTCCTCGAATCTTCTTATCTATGAGCCCACTCATAGAGTAGCTTTCGTGGCACATCAAGCCTATTGTGAAGACTACTGTGCCTACACTCTTCCTCAACTTATTGTACTGCATCTTCCTAACCGCCTCAACTTCACACCCTGTTCCTACAAAGGCTACTCTGATCCCCTTAGCACCAGCCTCCCTTAGCAGAAGGTTATTAGGGCTATAGGTGTACCGTGTTCCAGCAGATGAAAGAACCTCAGCCTTAGTCCTAACTAATCTAGGCCTAGCCTCCCAGGTCTCAGGGTTAAACCCAGCCACTATAGCAGCATCAATTACACCGTTTTCTAAACTCCAAATGAGGAGCGAAGACACCAACCCTCCATCTTGACACACTTTAAGCACATCTGGATCACGGCTTCTGGCTGCAAGTATGCTCTGGTGCACACCAAAGGATTCTCCTTCACTCGTTCTGTTGAAGAGCATCCTCTCCACATCAGCAACATTGAAGTTATAGCGTGGGCAGGCCTTAAAGCAGACACCACAATCAGTGCACTTCCCTACTAGGGCTGGTAATGTTTCCTCATAGAGGTAGGTTAGTGCTGTTTGGGGGCAGACCGCAACACAGGAGCCGCAGCCACAACATTGACCGCTATCAACTACCGCGTGGTAAAACTCTTTGAATGTTGTTTTCTGTGTAGACATCTAAGTGAAATGGGGGTTGATGTGTCTTTTAAATTTTTTATCATCTTTCGGCTAGATGCTTTGAGCAAGCTTTGTAACAGTGTGATCTACATCTTGCATCGGTATTCGACCGCTGTTTGTGAAAGAAGCAAGTTTAACTACACCCTTGCCTAAGATAGATCTGTCCTCAATGTCCTCAATAAACTTATGCGGCTTGCTTTTGGAGGAGGTTTCGGTTTCACTCTTATAGATGCGCTTTAAAACTTCAATAAGCAGATACCCCAGGTAGAGGTATGCATCCACCACCATATTCGCTTCAAGCAGATAAAAGGCCTTTTTCGCAGCAAGCGTTGGGAGCAACTTTTCTAATTTGCATTGTCCTAAGAGCCCTAAAGCCTCTGTTTCGTAACATCTAGATAAGAAGTCAAGCCTTCTTTTCACGGTTGTAGTGGTCGCTTCCGCTAAACCGAGCAGCGAACCTATGGTCTGGCTGTAAGCGCCACAATATGCTCTAAACTGCTTCATTAGATGGGATGGTCGAGGGGTGTCGCCAGCAGCCCAGATCAAAACTTCAAGTAAGCTGTAGCCTGATGCTAGAAGCCAGAAGCATGCACTCATATTGTAATCTTCTTTAAGGGCGCGTTTGCCTAAGCCGAGGTAGCTGATGGAGTTTGTAAGCGCTGAGGCTGCTAAGTTCTTTCTTACCTTCTGGGTCTGGTTCTTGAGCAAGTTTATTAGCGATGCCAGGCGTAGATCTGGATCTTGGAGGATTATACATTCGGTTAAGGATGGAATGAGCACATTATCAGATCTGCGAGTTATCTGTTCTACATCGGAATACCATATGTCTAAAATGAGGTCTTGCTCTACTATCCTCTCAAAACCATCACAGTTTCGTGAAATTATGACCAAATCGAGTTCACATACAGGATGGTTAATACCCTTAGCCCAGCATCCAACCAAACCTACAGGAGAATCTTCATGTTCGTCAAGAATCTTTCGCAGCACGTTACCGTAGAGTTCCCGCCAATCCATAGTTAGAAGGAGAGTAGAGGATGCTTTTAAGTTGCTTCGCGAAAAGTCTTTAAAGGGTTAAGTAGAGCCACCTTACTAAGAGCGGTTAGAGTGAGCCCAAAGGTTGAGCGAGTTTAAGCACATAGTCAGGATAAAGGGTAAGGACCTCGATGGTTCGAAGAAGCTAGTGGCGGCGCTAGCTGATCTTAAAGGCGTTGGGTTAAATCTGGCATACGCTGTCATTAACGCTTTGAGGCTTGATCCTAAGGCTAGGCTAGGTTTCCTTTCCGATGCTGAAATTAACGAGATAGAGAAGGGGTTGAGTGATCCGAGTAGAATCGGAATTCCTACTTGGAAGCTCAACCGAAGGAAGAGCCCAGACGATGGGTTGAACTACCATCTTATAGGTGCTGACCTAGAGTTCGCTGTAAGAAGCGACATAGAGCGGGAGAAAATGATCGGTAGCTGGAGAGGCGTAAGACACTCACTTGGGTTAAAGGTTAGAGGGCAGAGAACCCGCACAACAGGCAGAAAAGGTAGAACCGTTGGGGTAAGAAAGTCGGCGTCGTGATCAGCATATGGGAGACCCTAAGAAACCTAGAAAAAAGTACACGCGACCAAGGACCCCTTGGAGAGCGGACCTACTAGCCCAAGAACTATACTTAGTCGGAACCTACGGGTTAAGAAATAAACGGGAACTATGGAAAGCTCAGACCCTTCTCTCTAAAATCCGTAAACAAGCAAGGATGCTTCTAGCAGCCCCTCCAGAGATTAGAGCGAAAAGAGAAGCTACACTTTTAACTTCGCTCGCTAAAAAGGGTCTGGTTTCTACAGACGCTACGCTTGACGACGTTCTCAGCCTCACTGTGGAGAACATCTTGGCAAGGAGGCTTCAAACAGTAGTCTGGAGAAAAGGGTTGGCTTCAACACCTTATCAAGCACGCCAACTTATAACACATAGGCACATAGTAATCGGCGATAGAGTTGTGACGAAACCGGGCTATTTGGTTTCGGTGGATGAAGAACCTAAAGTAGGGTTTAGAGCCGATAGCCCTTATAAAGCTAGGCTCGCCACATTAGCTGCCACACCCGCCTCTGAGGAAGGTGAGTAAAGAATTGGCGCAGAAGGAAGAGCCTACTAAATGGGGTGTAGCGCACATCTACAGCAGCTACAACAACACCATAGTTCACATCACAGATCTGACTGGCGCAGAAACCATCGCGTTCAGCTCGGGAGGAAGGCACGTCAAAGCAGATCGGTTTGAGTCCTCACCCTACGCAGCTATGAAGTCAGCGACCGCAGCGGCGGAAACAGCTAAGGCTAAGGGAATAACACATCTTCACATAAAAGTAAGGGCTGTGGGAGGCACAGGACCAAGAACACCTGGTCCAGGTGCACAAGCGGCTATTAGAGCTTTAGCTAGAGCTGGTTTCAGAATAGGTAGGATAGAGGATGTAACGCCTATTCCTCATGATACTACGAGGAAGAAGGGTGGAAGAAGAGGAAGAAGAGCCTAGCCTCTAACCTGCGCATTCAGTTTCAGCTTCTGATTCGTAACATATTTATTATAAGACTGTGTTTTAGGTTTGTGTAATGTGTGGTATTATCGGGTGTGTTACCGATGTTGATGTAGTAGAAGTGTTAATCGATGGTTTGAAGAATATGGAGTATAGAGGTTATGATTCTGCCGGGTTTGGTGTGCACGACGGAAACACAATAAGAGTCTGTAAAGGTGTGGGGCGAGTAGATGAGATAGTTAGAAGCCTAGATCTGAAGAGCTTCTCTGGTAAAATAGGCTTGGCGCATACAAGATGGGCGACACACGGAGGTGTAACACCAGAAAACGCTCACCCACATTTATCTTGTAACGAAGAAGTCGCAGTTGTCCATAATGGCATCATCGAAAACTATCAAGCGCTTAAAGCGAGTTTAGAGGCTAAGGGGCATAGATTTAGGAGCACAACCGACACAGAAGTGATCCCGCATCTGATAGAGGAGAAGCTAAAGGCTGGTAAGAATCATAGAGACGCTGTTTTGGATGCTGTTAGGGAGCTGAAAGGCTCATACGCCTTCCTCGTTCTATTTAGAGATTTAGGCGACAGATTGTATGGTGTACGAAAGGACGCTCCTCTCATAATCGGTTTAAGTGAAAGAGGGAACTTTCTGGCAAGCGATGTGCTCTCTTTTCTCAAACATACGAATAAAGCTGTGTTCTTAGAGAACCTAGAAGTAACCGAGGTCAAGAGAGATAGCTACATTATATGGAATTTCGAAGGCGAAGAGGTTCAACGCAGCGTCTCTACTTTGGTATGGGAATCCATGACTGTCTCAAAAAAAGAGTTCACGCACTACACATTAAAAGAGATCCTTGAGCAGCGTGAAACTATCGCTTTGGCCCTCAGACAAGATTCAGACGATCTTGACCGCTTCTGCTTAGCCCTGCAAGGGGCTGATAGGATATATATCATAGGTGCTGGGACGAGTTATCACGCTGGGCTGGTAGCTAAGCACCTTTTCCTTAACCTAGCTAAGCTACCTGTAGAAGTGATCTTAGCGAGCGAATTCGAGGATTACGTTACACTTATCGATGAGGGAACACTTCTGCTCGCTATCTCGCAGAGCGGCGAAACCGCTGACGTATTATCTGCCGTTAACATAGCTGAGAAGAGGGGTGCGTCTGTGCTCTACTTTAGCAAGAATGAGTGAGCAGACCCTTTACCTAAATTGTGGTCCAGAGGTTGGTGTGGCTGCTACGAAGACCTTCACAGCTCAGCTCGCTGTCATCTACTGTATAGCCTCTAGGCTTTCAAATCTATCTATCGACTTGATCAAGATAACAAAAGCTGTAGAGGAGGTGTTCGGTGTTGAGCGGCAGATGGCCTATCTCGCCCAAGCCTTTTCAACATCTAAAGACTGCTACTTCATAGGAAGAGGCATAAACTACCCCATAGCGCTTGAAGGCGCCCTGAAGCTTAAGGAGATAGCGTATGTCCACGCAGCTGGAGAACTTAAGCACGGAACCTTAGCCCTTATATCCGAAGGTGTACCAGTAATAGCGCTCAACCCAAGAGACAAAACCTACCACGATACGCTAAGTAACGTCGCTGAAATTAAGGCGAGGGGAGGTAGGGTGATCGGCATCTCAGACGTTGAGAACAGCCTATACGACTACTACGTAAAGATACCTTCTGTGGGAAAGCTATTCTACCCCTTGGTTGAGGTTATACCCCTACAGATGTTCGCGTACTACTCAGCGTTAGAGAGGGGGCAGAACCCAGACTACCCAAGGAACTTAGCCAAATCAGTTACTGTAAAGTAGACTCAAACGAAAGAGCAAATCCATCTAGCCTCTAAACCAATGAATATGAGTCGGTGCTTAACCACTTTCTGCTAATTTCGGCCTAGCGGCTCAACTCTTTTAAAGCCTTACGTGCACATATAGAGTTAGATAAGGTGGTCCTCGATTGAGTGAAGATGAGCATTTGTACGATGTAATAATAGTCGGCGGCGCCTCCGCCGGGCTTACTGCAGCGATTTACGCTGGAAGACAGGGCTTAAAGACGCTTCTGCTAACAAAGGATATAGGAGGGCAAGCTCTTCTGACTGATTCCATACAAAACTACCCAGGCTTCGTTAATATAAGTGGGTGGGAGTTGATGAAGAAGTTTCATGAGCAGGCGCTGCTTTACGGTGTCAAGATATTATTCGAGGAGGTGAAAGAGATCAGGGAGAAGGATGGCGTATGCTTTACAGTCAAGACCACAGTAGGAGAGTACGACGCCTGCGCCCTGATTTTAGCATTCGGTAAGACACCTAGAGACTTAGGTGTAGAAGGTGAAGAACGGTTGAAATCCAGAGGTGTCTCATACTGCGCTATTTGCGATGGCCCTCTCTTTAAGGGTAAAGATGTGGCAGTGGTAGGCTCCTCTGAACCAGCGGTAGAAGCAGCTCTCTTACTAAGTAATTTAGCATCCAAGGTCTATTTGATCTACAAGCTCGCCAAGCTACTTGCCCCTGACGAGCTCGTTGAAACGCTGCGAGGCAAGAATAATGTCGCTTTTCTGCCAGAATGTGAAGTGGTGAAGATCAACGGGGTTTCTTCTGTTGAATCCGTCTCAATTAAAGAGAAGAGTGGCGAGGTAAGAGATATACGGGTACAGGGTGTGTTTGTGGAGATGGGCTATGTGGCTAAGACAGATTTAGTTAAACATTTGGTCCAACTCAACGCTAAGAATGAAGTAGTAACAGCGAAGGACGGTTCAACGTCACATCCAGGCATATTTGCTGCAGGTGATGTTACCGACACACCATATAAGCAGGTAGTAATCTCAGCAGCCCAAGGTGCGATCGCGGCTCTCTCAGCCTACAACTATATACAGCGGCTCAGAGGCAAGCCAGCCATCAAAGGCGACTGGAGGAGCTTACCAGAAGCTAAAAAAGTGGAAATCAAACTCGAACTTTAACCCTTCTAACTCTAACTCTGAGGTAGGCACCGTAGATCAAACCCACAATCATACCTCCAAGATGCGCGCCGTGCGCTATTCCCGTAGGCATAGATAGACCAGCTATATCTATGAGCGCCCATATTGCTGCTGCTAGCGCCATGGGGACTGGTATGAATCCGTAGATGTAAACGAGTAAAGAGGGCGCTATTACTGCTAGTGTGCCGATTATACCATAGATTGCGCCTGACGCTCCGATGGCTGGTATGTAGGGGTCAGATGAAGTAAGCAAGTATCCTAAGTTTCCCACTATTCCAGATAAAATGAAGAGGGCTGCGAACGAGCCGCTACCTATGACCCTTTCAAGGTAGATGCCGAAGAAGAAGAGCGCAAACAGGTTAAAGAAGAGGTGTAGGAAGTCTGCGTGGAGGAAGATCGATGTTATAAACGTCCAAGGCTCGTAGAAGGCGAAGGCTGGAAAGAAGGCCAGGTTAATCCAAGTATCCGAAGCAAGCTGATAGACGAAGAACAAGAGTATCACTAGAATAAAGATGAAGGTGAACTTTGGTCTACCATCATACAACCCTAAACACCAACATATGTGCCGCCTAACTATGCAAAACAAAATATAAAACGGTTACCAGTAACCACAGCCCAATGTGCTATAGAGAATGGAGATCAGCCTAGAGCGTGATCTAACCTTA
This sequence comes from Nitrososphaerota archaeon, assembly GCA_011605775.1. Classification (NCBI taxonomy): domain Archaea; kingdom Thermoproteati; phylum Nitrososphaerota; species Nitrososphaerota archaeon. The sequence continues at coordinate 13,934 of JAAOZN010000007.1, forward strand.
TGTCGGTAAATATTGGCTTTCGGCCGTTGCTGAAACAAGTGTACGCTTGGGTCAGATAATTCAAATACCTTCTTCGATTTGTAGAGTAGGGAGATTATAGTCAAACCTAGGTTTAGGGTTAGAGGCTCTTCGCCTCTTCGAGCTTTTCAGGCAGATATTTGTCAACGATCGTGGTTAAACCGTATTTTGCGAAGGCTTCTAGCTCGCTCTTCCTTTTTATCTTAAGGAACATGTCGAGCTCACGCAGCCAGATCCCCTTTGAATACCTTGGGTCCTTCTTTAACTCGTAGATCCTCTTAATATCCATTTCAGTTAAGGGGTCGCTCGGTAGACGGTACTTAACTATATCTGTGCCCCAAACACCTATCCACTTAGCATCAGGAACCGTTAGATCTTGTAGATGGGCAGCACCAACAGAGCCAGAGACTATGACCATAGCAATATGCTCCCCATACACATCACCATCTGCAAGAATATACACTGGAAGCTTCAGCTCAGTATTCAGCCTCCTCAACATATAGCGTGTTGATCTCGGCGGTTGACCAGCTGTGTCAACGATCAACGCCTTATACCGTTTATGCACGTTCTCCTCAACGAACCTCGTGAATAGCCCGCCTTTTTCAACAGCTAAAACCATCTCAGCCGAGGTATCCACGAACTCAGCTGTGCTAAGACTAGGGCCGATGAGGTAACCGTCTGGGTGTGAAGCTAAGTTTAGGCGCTTACCCTCATAACCAGGCACAGTATACTCTATCGTCAGATCGCCGAAGATTGCCGAACGTTCTTCCGGGTAGACGTTAAAGTCCTCTCTAGCCTTCGATAGCAGGACCTCTAGATCGGTTATTATCTCATCAGACTCAGACTGATCGGTAAAGTCCACACCATAGGCTTGGGCTGAGTAGAAGACATCTCTAAGTGTAGACGTCTTTGACGTCTCAACGAGTTTATTTACGAATGAAGCAAGCCAGATCAGCTGAGTAAATGAGCGAATATGTTTAATGTTGTGAGCTGATCTCTTTATCTTCGCCGGACCGAGCACATACTGCCTAAGCCGCTCATCATAAACTATGTTGCTGACAGACCTACTTGCCAAGGTGACTTCAGGAAAGTTCTCCTTCTCAATATCCTCATAGATCATCCGACCCAGCTGGTGAAGTAGCTTCTTTACTTCAGCCTTCCTTCTACTGGCTGTACTCTTCGAGCCTTCGCTGCTCAAATCTTACCGCCTCTTCAACGTAATTAACCTCTTTCTCTTCTTTAATTGGCTTCTCACTTTCATCGACAAAAGGCTCCTCTACACTCTTCTTAAGCAGCTTCCTATAGTTAGGGGGTCGAGGCGCCCCTATAAGCTCAGCCGAAAATCTTGCAATTAAGGGCAGATACTTCTCGTATATGTTCATCTTCTTCTTGACAAAAGCGAGTGTGCTCTTTCTGGAGAGGTAGGTGCTGAGTCTTCTAAGGACCTCCCTTAACCCATTCTTTAACTCTCTTTCAAGTTCGGGTCTGTCTGCCAGATACTCTTTTCCCACGGTCTTGTAAGGCACCTTCGTTGAGCATACGTGCGTTATGATAGTTAGAGGCGCGTCTTGTGGAATCTTATACCTCTTCCAGTCTATCTCCTCGTTAACCACCTTCCAAGATATATCGTTAGCCTCATCATATAGAAGCGGGATTCTATTAGCGAACCTAAGAAGCTTCAACCCGGGCTCAACATTCTTCCCACCATATGCTAGACCAACCTCCACGATAAATGGGAAGCCAGAGTATGCAGAAGGAGGTCTCTGCACCACCGCTACAAACTCAGGCTGCAATTCCTTTTCTATGCCTGCGGCAAGAAGTTCCTCGCCTAAAGGTGAAAGGCATCTAGAATCTGGTGGTAGGAATTTATCATATGAATGTAGAGCACTCCCAAGCCTAGTTATCTCATCATTGGTCAAATCTTGAGGTTTCTTATTGGGGTCTAGACCAGCGTATCTTAGAAAGTCTTCCGCGATACGCTCACCAACCCTGTGAAAGTTCTTTGAAAGAAACTTCTTTAACGTGCTTTCACTAGATTCTCTGAGCAGCCTCCTAAGAGCCTCTAGGTCTATGCCAAGGGGGTGTGGGAGCGTCTCTTTCGCTGGCTTCGGCATCTTCTCTGTCACCCGCTCATAGAAGCAGAGCCTACCACTTGGGTCGATGAAGAGAATATTAGCATAGGGTGTTACGAGCGCTGTCTGCTTAAAATATTCCTGTATCTTTAATCCAGCTCTACTATAGTCGCCTTCTAGTGTGAGCTGCACAGATACACCTGTTTTGCCGAGAGCCGGCTTGACCGATTTGTTAAGCACAAGAGGTGTATTGTCGTGTATATTGACCATCATCTCAAATGTGTACGCCTTTTCTCCATCTACAGAAGTCGTAACTAAAACGGGCTTGTTTGTCGTAACTTGTCCGTAAAGGATTGCCATTGTAGCACCCATACCAAACATACCTCTAGACTGCTTAAGCTGAAACTTACTCCCGTAGAATATGCGGGCAAAAGCGTCTGGCACATACTTCGGCTCAACACCCGGACCATTATCTTGGACCTTCAGTATGTAGGGTTTTGGGTCTGCTAAAGCACCGTCTAAGTCAGCAGAAGTTATTCTCACAAATATGTCGGGTAATATCTGCGCTGCCTCACACGCATCCAACGCATTCTCAACCAACTCTCTCGTTGCAGAGTAGAGGGCTCTGCTTGGGTTACTGAAACCAGCTAGATCTCTATTTCGGTAGAAGAATTCGCTAGGCGATATCTCCTTGAAGAGAGTCTGTCTCTTAGCCACCCCTACTCCTCCTCCCATAGTTTTAGGCGCTCAAACTTTGCTTGCTGCCTGGCTCTCTGCAGCATCCTATATACTGTGCTATGTTGGCTTCCTGATGCGAGCATCTTTACAGCTTCTGATGCGAGCCTAACCCCATCTGGCTCACCTATTATGGCTACAGTATGCCCATAAACAGAGATCTCAGTCCCTGTAAGCTCTTCTATTACTCTCCTTGCTTTGCCACGTAACCCGATTATTCTACCTTTTATTCTGGTTAAAGCGTCTTTAGATCTGCCTACGTATTCACGAAGATCTATAGTTTCAAGTATGTATTTATCGCTAAGGAGCTTAAACGCTCTTTGGGGCGAAAATCCTCGGCTTATCGCATTAATTATAGATACAGCTTTAAACGGCTCAGCCTCCTCAACCGAACCCTTCAGCTTCACAGTAACCTCCCCAGTTTTGCTGTCTACGTCGAGAGATACATTGCAAGTCTTCTCTATTTCTGCTTTCGTCAAGCCTTGCTTACCTAACAGTACACCTACACGATCCAAAGGTATCCTTAGCGTCTGTTCAAAGCTCATTCGCCCTTCACTTTTTTAAGTAAAGTTTTCGTTTGCAGAATCTTCACACCGTTTTTGGCGAAGAAGCGATTGAGATTCTCTAAGTCACGCAGAAGAAATTCATCTGCATTAGGGTGGTCTATGCTTACCGCAGAGCCGAAGTCAAATAAGATGACTTCACCCTTCCATTTGAAGATGTTGTATTCGGAGAGATCTGCGTGCACCAACTCCGCCCTCTGATAAAGTAGACGTATCTGCTCTATACAAAGGCGGTAATCTTTCTGTGTTACTTCTTCCACCTCTCTTAGGGTTGGGGCTGGTGTGCCGTTCTCACCTATGAACCGCATGACAAGTACGTTACGGTTCAAACCAAAAGGTTCAGGAACCTTAACTCCTGCTTCATAAGCTTCGGTTAAGTTACGGTATTCTTTTTTAGCCCAGACCTCGACTATGTCGTGTATACCTCTACCTACCTCGGCAAACCTAGGGTCACCTTCTATGTATGGTAAGCGTCTTCTAAACTCCGAAGCTACGGTCAGATAGATCTTCACAGCAACGTCTGTGCCGTCAGCCTTCTTACCCCAATAGACTCTTGACTCTTTGCCAGTCTTGACTACGCCTAAGAGTATGTGGAGCACACCCTTGTTGATAAGCTTGTAGAGCGCCATCTTGGTGCTTTTATCAAAGACATCTTCTACTACCTCGTAGTCTTCTGAGCGCTTTCTAAGGTATCTGCTCTTCTTCTCATACTCTAATATCCTTGCCCTTACCTCCTCTGGAAAATCTCCCTCGCTACTCCACATCCAGCTCATCCTCAGAGGTTTAGTGGTAGATACCCTTGTGATTTTAGGAGGTCTACTTGTGCTATCGTGTAGCGCCAGATGATATCTCCACGCTCATCGCTCTTAAAGTCCCAGGGTGCTACTAAGACTACATCATTATCCCTAACCCATATTCTACGCTTAAGCTTCCCTCTTATTCTACCTATCCTAGTTTTACCATCAGCGCATTTAACAACCATAAGGTCACTTCCAAGCCTCTTAACTACTCTACCAAGTACCTCCCCTTCACTAGGATAGACCATCTCCTTTAACTCCTCTTCACTTATCACTTTCCTCTTTCCCATATTTGATCACCTAACTTACACCCTCTTCACAACCTCAGAGTTGGGTGTAAGCTTATTAATAAGGTAGATTGGTGAGTGTATTAAACTTTTATGAAGGTTCGCAGGTGTTGTCAGCCTAGGACCGGTCGAAAAACTTAAAATGGGGGCAAAAAGTGTTGGAAGGTATCGATAGTTGTGTGGAGCCTTGGCTTTACCATTAGATAACATTCGCATCCTGGATTTATCAAGGGATTTAGCCGGCCCCTTCTGCTCGATGATTCTTGCGGATTTAGGGGCTGAGGTGATTAAAGTGGAGATTCCGGAGAGAGGTGACGAAGCAAGGTCTTGGGGACCTCCATTTATCGGCGGTGAAAGTGCGTACTTCCTCAGCGTAAACCGCAATAAGAAGAGTGTTACGATAAATTTGAAGATGGAGGAAGGTAGAGAAATTTTGTATAAGATGGTTGAGAAATCTGATGTTTTTCTGGAGAATTTCAGATGGGGTGTTGCTGAAAGACTTGGGATTCACTACGAAAAAATCAGTAAGATAAACCCGCGCATAATCTATTGTTCCATATCTGGTTTCGGTCATACCGGGCCATATAGGGATCGCCCAGCTTATGACATAATCATCCAAGGGATGAGTGGGATAATGGACATCACTGGCGAAGATAGCAGACCACCTGTTAAGGTGGGTGTGTCAATAACGGACTTAGGTGCTGGTATGTATGCGGCTATCGCCATACTCTCCGCTATCCTAGCGCGTGAAAGATCTGGAAAAGGGCAGTGGATCGACATATCCCTTCTAGATTCGGCTGTTTCATTGCTGACGAATGTTGCTGCAAACTACTTTGCTACCGGTGTGGCTCCTAGGCGCATGGGGTCAGCCCATCCGAATATCGCTCCCTACCAATGCTTCAAAGCTGCTGATGGGAAATATTTGACATTAGCCGTTGGGAATGATGAGATTTGGAAAAGATTTTGCCGCGCTTTAGGTTTGGAAAAGCTGATCGACGATCCAGAGTTTACAACAAACCCGAATAGGGTTCAAAACAGGGAGAAACTAGTTTCCGTGCTCAGTGAAATCTTTCTAACGAAGAAACGCGATGAGTGGGTTAAGTTTCTTTTAGAAAGGGGGGTACCTTGCGGACCAGTAAATACGTTAGAAGAAGTATTTCGGGATCCACAGATTCTTGAGAGGAACATGTTAGTCGAAATCAAGCATCCTAAGGCGGGTAAGATCAAGCAGATTGGGATACCTATTAAATTCTCGCAAATAAATTTAGATGTGCAGTCTTCACCACCGTTGCTGGGGCAGCATACGGAAGATGTTCTTAAAAATCTATTAAATATGAGCAGCCAGGAGATAAATCGGTTAAAAGAAAAGGGAGTTATTTGACAGGGCGCTCATGGACTTAGAGGGTTTAGAATAGGCATGTTCTTGACTAAAACAGCCCCTTCTACACCTCAGCAACATAAATAAACACCCTCCCAGACCACCAAGCTACAGATAACCGTAATATGCATCTATAGCACCATATGGTAAGGGGGAAGAGGCGCAGCCCAACCAATCGACGGGCGATCTGACCTACTCAACAGGGATGACGAGTAAAGTGTTGGGTTGTGCTTCAGCCCCCAGCTGTAGAAACGGGCCGGTAGTTCAGTGGTATGAGCAGCTGCTTAGGCTGGTGCAGACGCCCGCCTCGCACGCGGGAGGTCGGGGGTTCAAATCCCCCCCGGTCCACTTATTGAAAGAGGGTTGAGTAATATGTTGTAAGCAGTAACTACTTAGAAGTAAATGAGAACGGATGCTTCAACTTCACCAGACTACCTATATTGTCACCGAACTGAACAATCCATCGCAAAATTGCCAAAAAAGAAAAGTTCTTAAATCAACTTCGGGAGAGTTAATTGAAAACCGATTGCAGCAAGAGCCGGTCTCATCGCTCATCAAAATAATGCTCGCTCTAGTTGATAATATGAAGAAGAGCGGGAATCCTGTAGGTGTTTCGAAAGATAAATTATCATCTTGGGCTAGAGGGGTAGAGCAAGGCAACAGCAGTTTGGTTTTATGTACTGGCTGTGAATATCAGCTCATCCCTTATTTTCTTCCTTTGGTTGATAGAGTGAAGAAGAGCGGATTGGTAGAGAGTAAGCTGTTAGACTTTACACTTAGGTTAAAGGGCTTTGGTCTTGATTTTGTGAGCTTATTTGCATCTTTGAGCGCAAAAGATAGCGACTATTATAATGAGTTGGTGCGTAAACATCTTCTACTGTTACGTAGAGTAAAAGAAGATATCGCTTTCCTACCCGACGAATTGTACCCTGGGACTCTACTTTACGAATTCGGTTTTCTTGAAGAGTTCGTGGAGCACGCGAAAAAGGTTTCGAAGACCTTTAAGGAGAGGGGTGTAAAGACAATCATCACGATTTCTCCTCACTCATTAGAGATGTTTAGATTGGTCTACCCTTCTTTTGTAGATGGGTTTGACTTTGAAATCGTCCATTACCTTGAGTTGCTTACAAAGTATGCTTCGAATCTGAGGCTAGCGGTCAAGGAACCTACTTCAGTTACGATACACGATCCTTGCCATCTAGCGAGGAGCATGAATATTGTAGAGGAGCCGCGAGCGATCCTGAACTCAGTAAAGGGTGTGGAATTAAAAGAAGTGCCTTTTGCAAAGAAGCGGTGGACTACCTGCTGTGGGGCGCCGATAGAGACCTTTCTACCGATGTTAACAGAGGGTATAAGCCAGAAGCGGGTAAAAGAACTGAAGGAGAGCGGCTCAGACATCGCCTTAACCCTTTGTCCATTCTGCCACACAAATCTAAGAAATGCTTCTTCGACCTCTGGTTTAAAGGTTATGGATTTTGTAGACTTCCTTAGCAGGTGTATAGAATCTTGAAGGCTGCTTTTGATGAATATTATCACCGACTTATGGAAGCTTTTCAAAACGAGAGTATTGCGCTGGCTATAGAGCGTGCAACAGCATCTTACCGCAAGAATGTTACAAATGCTCTGACCAAGTACCCGCACACTGTGAAGTTGGCGAAGGAGGTTAGAAGTATCAAGGAGCGATCCGTCGATCGGTGGGAGGATCTGTTAAAGGAGGCGATGGATAACATAATCAGCAATAATGGGCAAGCATACTTTGCTAAAACAGCAGGGGATGCGAAGAAGATCATAAGCGATCTCGTAGGAAGAGAGAAAGTAGTGGTGAAGTCAAAGAGCCTTACATCAGAGGAGATTGGTTTACGTCAGCATCTAGAGTCTTTAGGAAACGAGGTCTGGGAGACGGACTTGGGAGAATTTATAATTCAGTTGCTGGACGAGGAGCCGATGCACATACTAAGCCCAGCTATCCACGTACCGAGAGAGGAAGTGGCGAAGCTCTTCTCTAATGTTATGAAAGAGAGCATCCCAGCAGATATCCAAAAAGAAGTGGGGGCTGCTAGAAGGTTTTTGCGGAATAAATACATAAATGCTGATGTTGGGATAAGTGGTGCAAACATCGTATCCGCTGATACTGGCGCGGTCTTCGTGCTTGAGAATGAGGGTAACGCCCGCCTCGTCACAGGCCTACCTGAAAAGCACATAGTATTGGTCGGGATAGAAAAGCTAGTTCCAACCTTAGCGGATGCTTTTAAAGTTGCTGAAGTTACATGGCGCTACGCACAATACGTCATACCATCTTATATGAGTTTAATAGGTGGTCCAAGCAAGACTGGTGACATAGAAAAGGTGATCACATATGGCGCACACGGACCCAAAGAGTACCACGTGGTTTTCATCGATAACGGGAGGAGTGAGTTAGCAAAAGACCCAGACTTAAAGGAAGCTCTTTACTGCTTGAGGTGCGGCGGCTGCATGTACGAATGCCCCGTCTTCTCACTTGTAGGTGGAAGGTTCGGTCACAAGTATTTTATAGGCTACGGTGCGGCTTGGGAGTTGGCTGTTTCTGGATTAGAATGGGCAGCACCAATAGCTTACACCTGCTTACGTTGCGACAGGTGCAAGGAGAGGTGTCCCGTCGAGATAAATACTGCCAAGATAGTCTTGAGAATAAGAAGATTGTTTGTTGATAAGTATCGCTCTTCTAAATAGATAAAGTAGCACGAGACTTCGGCACTACCTTTATTAATTATCAGCCCTCTCTAGAGGGTAGAAGGTTGTCTGGTGTCATAGCAAGTAGGTTAGGGAACCAAACATCAACCTTGGTTAAAAGCTTCACTACTAGAGCGGATAGATTAAAGGGTAGGTGCGAGTTCCAAGCTCTATTCAAACGCGCAAGTGGAGAGGAGTGGCTGGTTGCGGCGCGTAAGTTCTTTGACGCTCAAGAGGGGTTAGCCGTAGGTATAGACGGCTCTATGGACTACGATGAGCGGCTCGAGATGATTCTGTTTTATGTCTGTGCAACAGCCTATAAATGCCCTATTCGCTTCGATGGGAAGAGTATAAATGTCGGCGTGACAGCTGCTGAGCGCGACTCAAGATTTACAGCCTCTGCTGCTATACCGCTTTGGCTTGACGATACCTCCTATACCCTTAATCCACTTACCTCAACAGATGTGGAGTTTGAATTTAAGCAAGCGTTAGACCGAATCCCATACGCTATAATGACTTTAGGCGAACTCTCACTCGCCTTAAAGACAATTAGCCAAGAAGGTGTGAAGGTACTCTTCCTCGACCGACCTCTATCAGGGACCTTCGGTCCAGCAGCAAGAGACCTTAGACTCCTTCTAAGAATAGGTACCTCAGCGTTAACCGAGATAGAGACCCAAGAGGGTAGGGTATCTATGCTCGATCTCAGCTTGGCTTCGGTGCTTGGCCCTGGAACCTTATATGTCCCTGCGCGCCCACCCTATCTACTCTATCGAGCTATACAGACTTTAATTCAGCGAGGCGAGTTGACGAAGAGCGAATTAGCTAGGGAACTTAAGATAGGTGATGAGGAGCTTCACAGACTTGTGAAGAAGCTGAATGAGATGAATGAGCACTATAATCAGCAGCTGCTCGAAAAATGTGATCTCATGAGTATATCCCTTAAACCAGAGGTTAAGGATTATTGGGCTAGGACTAAGGCGGTGGCTGAAGCTGTTAGAAGGAGGGTCTTTGAAAGCGACGAACATCCTCTACAGCTCGATGAAGATAAGTGGCTGACCGTCCTCGACATAAACGCTGTGAACATCTTTCTAATCTACGAGCTTTTACATCAAACACAGAAGAAGAGAGTACTAGTTATAGGTGTGACCAAAGATACCGTGGCATCAGATTTTACGAGAAGCGTAATTCCATACGCTATATCCCAGAATATATTGGAGAGTGGCGAAGCACCGTTGATAAGAAATGATAAAGCGTTCTTGACTGTCCTAACATCCGTTAATGAAGAGTTTATTGAAACGCCTTGGAGGACGCTGAGTTATGATATCTGCTTCACCACGCTGGTTAAGAGCGGTGAGCAGAGAGCTCCTCTACGTGCTGCTCGAAAGATTGTCTTCAGAGAAAAGTTCCTAGTCAAGTCATATTTCCAGCTGAAGACTTTTGCGACAGATAATCGAGCACGCTCACCTGTATTCGTATATGATCGCTTTTACCACCCTGCCTTTGATGAAACTTTCTGTAAACCTCTAAACGTTTTGTCGAGAGATAAGGTTATTCAGATAGAGCCTTATGTTGAAGACGGTGGTGTAAACCCTCTTGATAATCTAATACTAGTTATCCTTTCGCAGTCTGATAACCCTGAAGTGCTGGAAGCCATCGGGCATAACCAGCTTCTCTACTTAGCTGATAAGGCTGTAAAGGCTGAAGTTAACCTTATGAGGGCGATGCTTAGAGGAATCGCTGACCTTCACCTAGGAACTCTCACAAGAAAGCACCGCTACTTCTATATAGCGAAGGGATTTAGGGGCGCAAGATCTGAGATAGAGGAGAGTAGGAAAAGAGCAGCCCGAGTAGGTGGTTTGGAAGCTTGAATCCTCAAAGTATCTTTGATGATATGGGTGGAAAGTTCGAAGCAAGGTTAAGGGATCACAGAACCGTAGTTAGGTCAACGAAAACAAGAGAGGGAGAGATAAGCGTCTCTAACTCGATTGCTGTATTAGAGGCTAAATTCGACTTCAAGGTTCTTGATAGACTTCATCAACCATCCTTTGTTGGGATAGAGCGTGTAACATCCGAGGGCTCAAGGATCTACCTAATATATGAGATTGTTAATCTCAGACCTACACATTTTCAGATGCTTGGGATGGATGTTTCTCTACCTAAAACTGTTAGGCTGGAGTTTCTTACAAGGATAAATGATAGCTGGGGTGAGAGCGAGGAGACTTGGCTGGACATAGTGGCTGTACCCACTGGTTATTCGCTGGAACTGGAGAGTGGTGAACCAAGATTTGCGAAAACCACTCTGATACCCCTTATAGGCTCTAAGGCATATCTTCTCTCAAACTATACTGTACGCAAGTTTCTTTGCGTAGAAGAAGGTGTGCCGATAGGTACTCTGATAGGCTTTAACATGCCTTTGACCGTTGATATCGAAAGCATAGTTAGATACCACGCTGGCGTATTCGGCTTCACGGGTTCAGGCAAATCAAACCTAACATCCTATCTGATAAGAAAGGCGGTTGAAGCCATCCCAGATCTTAAAGTGGTGGTCTTTGATGTTGCTGGCGAGTATCCTATACACCTGCTAGATCTACTAACAACCAGTGGTATGGTCTTCTCAACCGAAGACTTTCAAGGCGATGTATCCAACTTCCTAAACGCTCAAGCTGTACCTGAAACATTAGAACAAAGGCTACCTGACTCGGTGCTTAGAGAGAGTGTTAAAAGATTATTTGAGGAAGGTAGGATTCAGAAGGTAGTGGCTGAAGATAGCGGGGAGTTCAAGATAGATCTGAATTTTATACTCACAACTCTGAAGAATATTTATGATTCAGGGAAAGCCGGGGCGACTTCCGCTAACCTTAAGCTTAAAGAGATCATAAAGCAGCTAATAGAGGGTAAAGGATACGATCGGAACACCGATCTAACGGAGCTTAGAGAGGAGGATAGAGAGTACCTTATCCAAACATTAGAAGAGCTGGTTCATTTAGCGCCAGAGCGATCGTCATTGAAGATAGACTTGACCGCAATTTTAGACTACCTTAAAGAAGCAGACAAGTTGAGGGAAAGCGAAAAAGTCGAAGCGCACATATTAACCCCGAACGCGTTTGCAAACCAGTTGCTGAAAAGTGACCAACCAGCTCTAAACATATTGTATCTGCCTGACCCAGACAAAGCCAGATTAATGGCGGCCAAAATCATCAACATTCTTCTCCACATAAAGAAGACCAGAGGCGCTAGAAGAAAGGTTCTGGTAGTGTTAGATGAGGCTCAAGAGTTCATCCCCGATAGGACTCTCAAAAACGACTATTCGGATGAATCAAATAGAGCGGTGGAAGCCCTTCTTAGACAGGGTAGAAAGTATAGGGCACACTGCTGGCTGAGCACGCAGAGAGTTGCACACTTGAATGTAAATGCTCTTCAGCAGCTTCACAGCTACTTTGTAAGCACCTTGCCTAGGCTATATGACAGAATCGTTATCGCAGACGCTTTCTCGCTCAGCTACGATCTATTGGAGAAGACTACTGAACTAGATACTGGTCAGTGGCTCTTTGTCTCCTACAAAGCTACTAAACAGAAGAGCGTTCCAGCATTTATACAGTCTCCTAATAACGAAGATATCCTGCTCACAAATCTGGGTGTTAAGTAGCTTCTACGTGTACAACTATTGTGTGGTATCCTGAAGCGCCCTTTGGGAATGGTTCAGATAGGTCGTCTGACTGAAGGTACCCATAGCCGTCTGTAGCCCTAACCTTAATCAGATAGCTGCCTAATGTATTAACCTCCCAATCTAACCACCATATAACCCAAGTATACTTAGAGAGGGGTTTCTTGAGGTTAGCTGTTAGCCAAGTTGAACCGCCATCTAGGCTGACTTCAACCTTAGATATGCCTCTATCGCCAGCGAAAGCTATACCAAAAATCTGCACTTTATCGCCTAGCCTTGTTTCTTGTGGTTTCGGGTCTAGTCCGAAGCGCTTTCTAAGTGGACTATAGCCAGGCACCAATATAGTTGAATGTGTCTGGTATTCTGCTTCATTAGCCCAACCGAGCTTTTGCCAAAAACCCAAGTATATGCTATCGACTACTTCTATCTCGGTTATCCACTTTGGATTCATCATACCGTAATATTTTGGTGCTATGAGTCTTAGCGGGTAACCGTGATCTGCGGTTAATGGTTCGTTATTCATTTCATAGGCTAGTATAGTCCCCTCGTCTAAGGCTACATGAAGCGGTATGCCCACGCTATATCCATCAGAGCATCTGAACACAACATACTTGGCATCATTTTTGACTTCGGCCTTTTCTAATATGCTTCTTAACGTCACACCTCTCCAAAGAGCTGTGCTTATCAGATCCCCTCCTACCGGGTTACTGACACATTCTAATGTAGCATACTCTTCTACTTGAGGCATAGCCTTAATGTCATCTAACCTTAGCTGAAGCGGATCAGTTACCAACCCATTAACCTTAAGCACCCACCTCTCTACATCAACTGTAGGCGAAACAAAGTCTTTCGAAATTGAGAAGAATAGGGGAGTTGGTGTGACTTCGTAGTCTGTCAAAGGTTTGAGAGTTTTCACATAAGGTTCCGAAAGCTTGTCTTCAGCAGATTTAGATAAAGTCAAATAGAGTAAGGTGGATAGGGCAGCTGCCACTAAAGGTGTGCTTAAAATTAGCCTTTTGATTAGTCGTCTTCTTTCAACATTTGCTTGCTGACTATGTGGTGCGAAAGCCATTAAATAGGAGGCTCCTACTATGATTCCAAAGATTACGCTTAAGGGTATGTGGTAGATTATGAGGCTACTGAGTTGTATTCGCAGTAGATCTCCAGAGAGGTTGGCAGCTAGTAATACAAGTGTGAGTGTAGTTGAGTAGGCTAAGGTAGTGGAGACGAGCACACCAACCACTCTGATTTTCTTAAATTCTTGCACATAAGTTAGAATTATACCTAAGAAACCATAAAAGCAGAGAAGTAATGCTATTCCCAGAAGAAGGGCAAGATACTTTGCAGCAGAGCCAAGTACCTCTATTATTCGGTAGGAGAGCGCTGCAGGGGTAATAGAGATTATGGCTTGTGCTATGATTTCGGGAGCGAATGGGGCGTCGACTAATATTATTTTTAGAAGCGCGGCTACCGCTATTGACGCCGCTCCAGCCACTAGTCCGGATTTAAACCCCATAACCTTGCTCCGATTTGATATTAGTAAACCCTCAAAACTTCCTCTTGGAATAATATGTTTTCAGGCAGGTACCTTGCGTTGCGGCTGTAATATTCGAACTCCTCTCTCGTGAAGACTTTAAATTTGCTGTAGAGGCTCCAGAACTTTCTGCCATCATCAGCAAATATCAGAACCAGTTTACCTTTACTGAGCCTCTCAGCCACTTTTTGGGCTGCTGCGTAAACAGCGCCGCTAGATGGGCCTACAAATAGACGTTTAGATTCTGCAAGAAACCTAACCGTTTTGAACGCCTCGCTATCGGAGACTTTGATCCACTCATCTATTAAATCGAGCCTTCTGCGGAGCAACTCAGGCGCCATAGATTCCTCTAAGTTTCTTAAGCCTTGTATATGGTGAGCCTTTTGAGGCTGCACACCAATAACTTTAACGTTAGGGTTCTTCTTCTTAATGTAAGCTGCCACACCAGTTAAAGTGCCTCCTGTGCCTACTCCAGCTATGAAGTGTGTCACATCTTTTAGGCTGCTCCAAATCTCTGGACCCGTGCTCTCATAGTGCGCAAGGAAGTTTGCTTCGTTCGCATACTGGTTCAGCATAACATACTTCTCCGGTCTAGCCCTAATTATAGAGTTCGCTAACGCTATGCACTGATCTGTGCCCGGCCCTACACGTGGGCATAGATCATCTTCCGTCTGAAGTACCAACGCCCCAAGCCTCCTGATCAGCTCTTTGGTTTCTTCGCTGACTTTAGCCGGGACGACTAATTCGGCAGTATAGCCGAGTGCCCTCGCTATACCAGCTATAGCGATGCCGGTGTTACCTGATGTCGGTTCGATGAGTATGGTCTGCCCTTTTTTTAGCACCCCCTTTTTCTCGGCGTCTTTGATCATCCATAGCGCTGCCCTATCCTTTAGCGAGCCGAAGGGGTTGAACCATTCTAGCTTAGCATATAGCTCTACTTTATCGTTGGGGGATGAGAGTGGTATGTGTGGCGTATTGCCCACGCGCTTTAAGATATCCTCAAAGCTCTGCACCGACTTCACCTCAAAAGTATTGTACACCATCAGCCTCCAACACGAGATCGTTTAGAGTAGCGGCGCCAACCAGCTTTACCTCACTCATTATCTGATCCCTTGGTATGCCGAGCAGTTGGCAGCTTCGTTCACAAGCCATCAACTTTACACCCGCTTTGACCGCTTGATCTAGAACCTCTTTGAGGGTTGGGAACTCTCCTATCTTGATCTTCTCTGCCTCACCTTTCCTTACTGCAGTCACACCTTTTATTACGAAGTAGACCGTAGCGTCTATATCTGTCGCAGCGGCTGTTGCTGCTAATATTAAGGGTGCGTAAAGGCGCTCAGGTGTGTCCACCCCACTTGTTTGAACATATAGCATCTTCTTTCTTTGCTCACTCATCTACTTCACCTTCTTGATCAAGAAGTGTATGTCTTTGCCGTTCTTCTGGATGGAAAGTATGCTATGCCCAACCCTGTTCGCCCAACGCGGTATATCTTCTTCAGAGGCTGGGTCATCTGCGATAACCTCGATAACCTCACCTGTTGGAAGGGCATCCACGGCTACCTTCGTTCGGAATACTGGTTCTGGACAGTAGAGCCCTCTTAAATCGAGTTTGTTTACGATCTTCTGTTCGGTCAAGTTTGCTCTAATGGTGTATGGTATTTAGAGGTAAATAAACATAACGCTGTTATAGGAGCGAAACCTTGAAATATCAACCCGTAACCACTATTTGCTGAAAGAGGTTTGAGCCTATCCTACCACGAGCTCTTACACAGACTTAGAGTTAAGATGGGTACGCCAGCAAAGTCAACCGGAACTAGGCTGGAACTGCCTGAGCCTCAGATTCTCTGGGTCGGTAACAAGACTATCCTCAGGAACTTCGCTGACTACCCTAGGCTGCTTCGGCGTGATGCAAATAAGCTTCTGATGTTCTTGGCTAAGGAGCTGGCTACCGCGGCTTCCTTAGATGGTGAGAGAGCGATCTTTATTGGAAGGAAGGATAAGCAGTCTTTCGCTGTGCTGCTTAATAGATATATGCGTGACTATGTATTATGTCCTGTCTGCGGTAGCCCAGATACTAGAGTCGAGAAGGTGAAGCGACTACAATTTCTGCTCTGCGAAGCCTGTGGCGCCAAATCTTCTCTGAAGTCCGTGTGATGGTTTTGGGTGAAAGTAGATTCTGCGTCAAACTTATTACAAGCGGAGACATAAGGATGGCGAATATCTGTGATGCTGAGATTCTGAACAAGACTATAAGTGAAGGTAATCTTGTTATGCACATTTCACCCGACTACTTTGGAGAAGAGGTTGTGGGTCTAGATGAAGCGCTTAAGATAGTTGAGGAGACGCCGATACTGAACCTAGCTGGCAACAACATCGTAAGCAAGGTTATTGAAGCAAACTTTGCATCGCCAAGAGCAGTAAGAGAAATAGGTTGCGTCAAGTTCCTTATGGTTTTCAAATTTAAGCACACAAAGTCACAGTCGAAGAAGCGTAGTAGAGTTGCTACTCCGCATAGAGAACGCTAACTGTATATAGCAAAGAGTCTGTATTAGACCGGTAAAAATTAGTAGAAGGGTGCTCCTCTATAACTCTATTCGCTGGAGCTGATGCCCAGGGTTAGAGTTTATATGTGCGACAGCGCTTCCGACCTGTAGGGTCTCGAAGCCGCAGGAACACTTATACTTCCAGCCGTTTAGGCCGCTTTTTTGATCTGGTGCTTTCTTACTCAAATCTGATCATCTCTTGTAGATGACGCTTCGGCAGACCGCTTTATAAATTTTGCTAAACATGTTGACCTAAGCATACATTTTCTTCGCTACGTAGGCGCCTCAGCCAGCATCACTTTAGCAACGCCCTCGAAGCTGCCCCGCTTGATCAGAACTTCGACTTGAGAACCTACCCCCTTCCTCTTGATTATATCTTGCAGATCACGGATACTACTTATACGCACACCATCCATACTTACTATGACGTCACCTTCTTCTATATCTGCTTCAGCAGCAGGTCCGTCTGGAACCACCCTAACCACCAGCACACCTCTATCAACACCTAACCCGTAGTATCTGGCTACCTCCTTTGTAACATCCATACCCACTATACCAAGCCAAGGTCTGATGACCCTGCCGAACCTAATAAGATCTTCGAGAATCATCTTAACCGTATTCACAGGCACGGCGAACCCAATACCCTGAGCCTGAGAGATCATCGCAGTATTTACCCCGATCACTCTACCATTAGTGTCGATAAGGGGTCCTCCGCTATTACCGGGGTTTATCGCAGCGTCTGTCTGTATAAGATTCTCGTAGACCCTCATCCTCAAGCCTAATGTACCTGTTAAGAGCGCTTATGACCCCTATTGTAACCGTTGGTCCGCCTTTTAAAAGGAAGCCAAAGGGGTTGCCTATGGCGATAGCGAGCTGCCCAACCTTCAGAGCGTCTGAGTCACCCAATTCAGCCGGTTGAATATCTTCAACCTTAGCTTTTACAACCGCTATATCAGTAGCAGGATCTACACCTACGACCCAACCTTCATATCTAGAGCCAGCGTAGGTTGTAACGACAACCTCTCTGCTCTCAGCGACCACATGATGATTGGTAACGATGTGACCAGAACTATCTACCGCCACGCCTGAGCCTATCCCGCTAACGGGGTAGATGTTAAAGAAGTGGTCACGGACGAGCTGGACGGTGCTAATATTCACGACGCTCCTACTTACTTTAGCAACAGCTTCTACGATCCTGTCTTCAAATTCGCTAGGGAAAGATGGCACACCATCCACCTACACTAAACCAGCTAAGAAGTCAGATAAAAGGATTAAAAAATAAAAGAACAAGGGGGCTTAGCCCCCTTTAACAACCTCATATGGGATGGATGCTGGTAGCGTTACTATCCGAGGAGCTTCAAATCCCTTTACGCTATTGTTAGGTACCCAGCCGAAGACTTGTGCGACTCCATATATGTCGAGTGTAGAAATCCCCATAGACCTTAGCCCCCAGCTCGTCAGCACAGGATACATTAGATCCTCTGGGATGTCTGTGTGACCTAATCCAAGCGCGTGCCCCAGCTCGTGAAGTGTAACAGCGTAAACAATCTTCTCAGTGTACCTTGGTCCAACTCTGACGGTGACAGTTATATTGTTGAATATTTTGTCTTCTGTGAATGAGGTCTGCGTCTCCCCTCCTATTCTGAACATCCCTTCGTCTGTGAATCTGATCTTAACATCTGCGTCATCTGAATTGGTCAGCTTCAGAACGATGTTGGAGAGGTAGCTGTATTCGCTGTGTTGGGAAGCGAAGACTTTAAGCGTGTCGTTCCAAGTCTTAATCGCTTCGATTACAGCGTTGGTGTAGTTTGCTGCGAGCGGGCTTTCCTCGATTTTGATGGTTATTGTGGTGTGATCCCAGGTTCCGCCTAGGGTTCTTATGCTGTAAGCCCGTAGGGTTGTTGTAGCCTCTAAAGTGCCATCAAGTTTCAAGAGATACGCTCCATTCAGCCTCACCATCTGAGCCTTGAAGGAAACGTTGTAGACCCCTTCGACCTCTGTTGGTTCTACTCTGCCCTGTAGTAAAGCGAGGTAATGTTTGCCCTCTTCGTCACTGATTCTAATCTGTATGATCAAAAGACCGTGCTTGGTCTTGGTGTTGAAGACGCCTCTGCCAGATTCAACAGAATAGGTTTTATCGTCTATGGTAAGTTGCCCCTTGTTAATTAGTAGGGTGCCTTGGTTATGCCAGATCTGAAGGGTGCCTGATAAAGAGAGTGTTGCATCTGCTGTTGAGGCTTTAGACCATCTGCTTATGTTCTTCGCCTCACCAGCAGCAGTAATGGTGAAGTTGGCTTCGCTGAGCTCGGGTGGTTGGAAAATAGGTGGTAAGGGTATGGGTCTTCCAAAGCGCGCCTCTGGGTAACCTTTGCTAGTCTGCTTAAGTAAACCATAGTTAGTAGTGGTAGAGGTTGGTATGCTGTTCTTCACGGATACTGCTTCAGCCTGCATCTGCACTGCGAGCGAGCCGATTAGTAGTGCAGCTACCAGCGTGGTCACAGCAGCTATAGCCAGTTTTCCTGCGCGCATCGCACCACCGCCTTAACCTTATGCTTGGGCGGTAATTTAGGAATCCTATTACCAAAGGTGGAGAGTGGAATAGGAACGACCGTTTCGGGCAAGATTTATCGCCTACATAAGCAGCACCTAAGCGGGTTGCTTAGCGATCTGGACTCTAAGATGGAGGAAAGAGGCTTAGATGGTATCTTAGCGTTAGGCGACTCTACATCAAACAACCCTGAGCTACTCTACCTTGTAGGCTGCTCCCTACCAAGAGGAGGCTTTTACCTTAAGAGGAGGGGGCAAGACCCGATCTTAGTTGTAAGCGAAACAGACCTAGGCTCAGCCAGATCAAGTAGAGTTAAATATGTTAAGAGCTTTGGTGAAGTGGGCTACTATAGGCTGCTGGAGAAGGATGCGAAGCGCGCTTACATCAACCTCGTCAAACAACTTGTGGTTGATGCTGGTCTCGAGGGGAAGATTGCCATTTATGGTAGAAATAGGCCGAATATAATCTTACAGGTATCTTCTGCGTTAAAGCGGATGGGCTTGAGTGTTGTTGAGGAGGACTCGCCAACGCTCCTAGAGGAGGTTATGATGACGAAAGATGACCGAGAAATCGAAGCTATTAAGCGAGTTGGCGTAGCAGCCTGCAAGATAGTGAAAGAGATCCTAGAGCATCTAGCATCCTGCAGAGTAGGGGATAGACTTCTTTACAAGGGAGAGGAGTTGAGAGTTGGGCACATCAAACGATTAGTTCGGGTGCTCTTGGCTGAAAAAAACCTTAAACCCTTAGATGAGATGATCTTTGCACCAGCCCCAGAATCCAGCGACCCACACTACTCAGGCATAGATTCCGAGCCGATTAGAGTTGGGCAGCCCATAGTCTTCGACCTCTTCCCACAGGGCAGCGAAGGATACTGCTTCGATCTAACCAGAACAATATCCATAGGCTCGCCTACACCAGAGTTTAGGGAGATGTTTGAGGCTGTACTTGAAGCGCAGCTGACCGTTTTAGAGCGTTTGAGGAGCGGTATGCTTGCTAAAGAAGCTATGGAGGCTGCTTGCGAAGTCTTTGAGAAGAAGGGTTACGACACACCCAGAACAAACCCCAAATTAACCAAAGGCTTTACACACAGCCTAGGGCACGGCATAGGTCTGACTATAGGTGAAAGACCCTATCTTTCACTCTACTCACAAGAAAGAATTGTTGATAGGCAGGTCTTCACAGTAGAGCCCGGGCTATATGATGCTAAGCTTGGTGGCGTTAGGTTAGAAGATGTAATTGTTATGGAGGGTGGTGCTGCTAAAAACCTTACCGATCTTGAGAAGATGCTTGTGTATTAGCGTAGCCGCTGCAAGATCGTTTCAGCTTCGGCGACTTTCATCCTTGCCGCGATGTAGTCACCCTTCTCTAGAAGGGCTGTAGCTTGTTTCGCAAGTTTAGATGCCTCCTGCAACATCCTCTCCTCCCTGTCTACATTCACACCCTTCGCTTTGATGTCGTTGAGCTGTCTTCTTATCTTCTGGATCTCCTCGCCCAGACTCTTAACTTCCTCGCTGAGGTTCTTCTTCATCTGCTTCATAACCTCATTTATCTGCTTCACCGCCTCACCTAACTTCCCGGCTTGTATCTGGCGTCTGGACGCGTTCAGCCCCTCTATCTGCTCTTTAAACCCACCTTTAGCACCTTCTGCGCCAAAGAGCCTACCTAGGGTCTTGTTCACATAATCTTCAGCCAACTTGGCTTTCTCCTTCGCATACGCTTGGTTTAAGTTACTTACCAAGTGACCGAGCATACTCTTGGCTTCAGCGACCCTTCTACCCGCACCTAAAGCATCGCCTTTAGCCGATAGAGATTTCGCCTCATCGACTAACTGCGAAACAGCAGCGAGCTTCTCAGCCAAATTAGAGATATTGTAACCTTTCGCCGCAGCCGAATTTGTCATGTTCTTTATGTTAGTTAGCAAAGCGCTCATTCTTAGGGTTGAGTGTGAAGCAGCCACTATCTGCTCTTCTTCGCTCTCTTTGATCTCGGCCGCTACGCTCTTCACTATGCTAAGCGCTTTCAGCGAGTTGTTTAAGGCGTCTTGATATGCTCCTTCGTTAAATGCTTTTTGCGCCTTTTCTGCTAATGTTTCAGCTTCTTTTAGGCGGATCTTTAGAGCTTCGTATGCTTGGTCGCCCTCTCCCCCCTTCAGTACCGTTTGTAGGTTTGTGATCGCTTTATCAAGAATTTGGTTTAGGGCGTAGGCTGAACCCTTAACTCCTCCAGCATCCGCTTCTGTTAATGTGATCTGGGGAACGGTTAGAGCTGCGAGTAGTATGAGGGCTGCTAGAGTAGCCGCCTTAACCACCATCATCCACTTTGCCCCCACCTTCTATAGACACTGGTCTCGATTTTAGGGATTCTGAGGAACATCCGTTCCACCCCCGATTTCAGACTCACTTCTTATATACACGAGGTTCTGCCCACCAACCTTCTTCACACCCACCAGCCCCTCGCGTTGGAGCCTTCTGACCGTCCTCCACATCGAGGTCTTAGGTAAGTTGAAGCGGCTTCTGAGCTCAGCCTCAAAAGCCTCGCCTCCAACCTCAGCCAGAAACCTCAACACCTCCTTATCATCGGGTCTCAAATCTGGTTTAGATGCAAGAATCTTCTCCACATCTATGACGCGCTTCTCCTTCACATATAACTTGGCAGCAAGCCTCCTCCTTCTCAAAGTAATCCAAGTAACAGCCCCGCCAACAAACACAACGCCAGCTGCAAGAGCAGAGTAGCTTAACCATCCCCACCATCCTACTTCACTTTGCTGTGTAGTTGTGGGTTTGGTCGGTGTGACGATGTAGTTTAGGGTCAGCCCCCCTCTGTCGAACACAATTGTTAAGGTTTCTCCTTCGCTGCTGATGCTGAGAGGCGCCTTATTTAAACCAACGACGGTAAGCTCTTTTGGCAGCTTAACCGTGATATCTACTGGAGCGTCTATTGTGAAGGTCCAGAGCCTACCAGTTTTGTTGGTTAGGTCTTGTGTGAAGTATGATATCTTTATGTCTGTCAGACCTAAGGTATCGACTTCGAGACCGTTTTGTGTGGTGTTGTAGTCGAGGATAAGCCCATCACCGCCCGTGACGATCAAATCTTCAAATCTTCCACCGAAGAGTGTTAAGTTGATTGAGGGTAAGAGGGGGTTAGCCTCAACTTCATACTCGACCCAAACGTATCCATCAGCGTAGATTGTGGTTGTTAGACGCTTAGGTTCGTAGGTAGTTGGGACAGCTTGCACCATAGGTGTAAAGAGTAGTAAAGCTAAAGTCGCTGCGAGTAGAGTGGTTTTTGCGCCCGACTCAGACACCACCCTTGAAGCACGCTTTTATCTTAGCACTCATAAACGATTTCTATCACCCTTAATTAAGGTATTGGTGTGAGTGAAGTAAGGTATCGTATGCTTGAGCATATGACTGACGCGTACGTAGAGGCCTATGGGAGAGATTTAAGCGAAGCGTACGCAAACGCAGCATACGCGCTTACAGACACTATCATCGATATAGAGAATGTGAAACCTGAATTGAGGAAGGTGATTGAGGTAAGGGGTTTTGATCTCATAAACCTACTCTACAACTGGTTAGAGGCTATATTGTTGGAGATGCAGGTTGAGCAAAACGTTTACAGAGAGTTTTCAACACAGGTTTCAAAAGAGGACGACTCATGGCTGATTCGAGCCGAATGTTTTGGCGAAAGATTCGTTGCTGAGAAGCACCGACCAAAGGTTGAGGTGAAGGCTGTAACCTACCATCTTATGGAAGTAGTTGAGGAAGGAAACCGATATGTGCTGCGTTTTCTCCTTGATCTCTAGCAGAGGTGGTTGGGATGGAGATTGTTGTAGCGTTATCTGGTAAGGGTCTTCTAATCGGTATTAGGCTTCTGAAGGCTCTAAAAAGCCTTGGTGTAAAGAGTCATTTGGTGTTAGATGAGTATAGTGAGTATGAGATTTTTGCAGAAACGGGCTTAAGAAGGTCGGCTGTTCTTGCGTTAGCTGACCACACTTATGATAACAGAGATTTTACAGCGCGGATAGCAAGCGGCTCCTATAAGGTTGAAGGGATGGTAATAGCGCCCTGCAGCCTTAAGCGGGTCGCTGATTTGGCACAAGGTTACGCTTCAGACTTAATCGGTCGGGCTGCTGATGTTACGCTTAAGGAAGGAAGAGACCTAGTCATCTCACCTACTGAAACACCGCTCTCTGAAGGTGATATAAGGAACCTTATTACGCTCGCAGAGGCTGGTGCTACGATCCTACCAGCCACTCCATTATTCTACACCGGTGTAGAAGATTTGAATGAAGCGATAGACCAGCTCGTCGGTAGAATGCTCGATAGGTTCAAGATCACCCACAACCTCTACAAGCCTTGGGGTGTGAGTTAAGTTGGTTAAGTTCGGCGTCATCTTACCGCAAGACGGGAAGACCTACAAAGAGATCGTTGAAACAGCGAAGGCTGCTGAAGATCTTGGTTTCAACTCCTTCTGGCTCTTCGACCACTTTATGCCCTTCTTCGTCGGCAAGAAGAAAGATTATCTCGAGGCTTGGACGACCCTCTCATCCCTAGCGGCGGAGACGAGCAGCATAAGGCTAGGCACATTAGTCACTTGCGTCTCATATAGGAACCCAGCGCTCCTAGCTAAGATCTCCTCCACCATAGATGTGCTCTCAGGGGGAGGCTTGAATTCGGGATAGGTGCGGGTTGGTATAGTGCTGAATACGAAGCATATGGCTACCCCTTCCCGAGGGCTGGTGTAAGGTTAGCGCAGCTCAAGGAAGCCATAAGTATAATTAAGGGTATGTGGACGCATCCACAATTCACGTTTGAGGGAAGGTATTACACGGTTAGAGATGCTGTATGTGAGCCCAAGCCTCTACAGACCCCGCACCCCCCAGTACTTATAGGTGGAAGTAGACCGAAGATGCTCCAGCTTATGGCTGAAGAGGCTGATATCGCCAACTTCGGTTATAGGGTCTTCGGGTTAAGAAAGGCAGCATCCACACTCGATACGTTATGTAAGAAGGTGGGGCGTGCACCATCAGATCTGGTGAAATCGTATACTGGTGTATGTTTTGTCACAAAAGGTCTGCTTAAGGTCTTTCTGAACACACCCCACCTTGATGTGGTTGTAGCAGGCTCTCCTACACGATGTGCTGATAAGATTGACAGGCTTCTTATGTTGGGCTTCACATACTTCATCTTACAGTTTATTGGTAGAGATAGGCTTAAGGGTATGGAGGTTTTCGCTAAAGAGGTTATACCTGTCTTCTGAGCCTCTCATAATCATATATCACTCTCGCCAACACCGTATGTGTTTCAAGCGGCATTTCATGGATAGCAACCATCACATTAAATTTCTTTACAACATCTGGCGAAAATCCTCCTCGTGGGAAGCCCCCAACCACAAACACGGTATTATTCTTCACATACTTGCTCACCCATTCCTCTGGCTTCATCAAGTTGCCTCTGCGGCTGAAGCCTATAACCGATTCAGCACCAATCTGATCGATCAAATCATCAACCTTCGTCTCTCTGACTCTCAGCAGCTCCTCTTTATGACCGCTCAGCACCTTCTCCATCAAACCTTGGAATCTAAAGTAGGTTTTCGGTAGCCTAGTCTTCTCTGCAACCTCTATAACGAGGTTGGCGTAAGTATGTATGTAGAGTTTTGCCTCACCCATGAGATAGGCTGGTGTCCCCGTGACCGCTAAGACCGCTTGGTGGACTAGGTCCGGACGCCCCCTTCTCAAGCCGTCTTTAAGCTTCAGCATGGCAGTATGGTGTAGGCTGCGGTCCAGCAATATCTGGCCTAGGGTGCTTCCCCTTACTCTTAGCAGAAGCCAAGATGCTCCTTTCGCTCCATAGCTGCTGAGGTACAAGCTCAAGAGCCGATTCTGCGAGAATTATGTGAAGCACATATATCAATTGGTTTAGAACGGTTTAAAAACTTACACCTTGCGATAAACCAGCGTTGAAGCCGCCGAGACGCCTGTTAGCCGATCTAGCTAGACAGAGGATTGAAAGAATTTTACTGGTAGCTTTAGAGGTAGCTAAAACAGATTACGAGCTCGCAAAGAAGGAGGCTGCGTTGGCTCGGCGAATAGCCTTAAAGTACAATGTACGCTTACCCTTTTCTCTTAAAAGATTCTTCTGCCACGGCTGCAAGCAGCTTATCATACCTGGATTAAACTGCAGAGTTAGGCTCTCACGTAGAGCACACATCTTGAGGGTGACCTGTTTGATGTGCGGGCACACTTATAGACGCCCTTTAGGGTAGAGATATATAGGGCTTATAAGTTGGGTTAGGTTAAGCTGATAAGGGGATGCCGACCGTCTACGACGTGCCACAAGATCTACTCATAAAAAGACTTGCTGAGTACCTTAGGCGACTTCCTCAAGTTGCACCACCGATGTGGGCTTATATGGTTAAGACTGGTTCACACGCCGAGCGCCCACCAGCAGATAGAGAGTGGTGGTATACAAGGGCTGCATCTATACTCAGGAAACTCTACCTACATGGACCTCTTGGTCTAAGCGATCTCGAGTCTATGTATGGGGGTAGAAAGAGTGTAGGTTATTCGCTAGCGCATCATAGGGACGGAGGAGGCTCTAACATCAGACGTATCCTACAGCAGCTGGAGTCTGCCGGATTAGTAGCCAAAGAAGGTAAGAAAGGTAGGGTCTTGACGAACAAGGGTCGCAGCCTTCTTGATAGGCTTAGTGGTGAAATATTTAAGGAGCTGGTTAAAGTAAACCCTGAGCTGGCAAAATATGGTTGAGGTGGCTGAGATGGCTTCTGAAACACAGGATAGGCAGATGCGTGAAGAGCAGCAGAGAGCCATCAGAGAATCCATACTTAGAATAATCTTCACCTCAGAAGCGCGTGAACGCCTCGCAAACATAAGAATGGTCAGACCGGAGCTGGCGAAGCTAGTAGAGGATCGCTTTATACAGCTCGCCTCAGCCGGTAAACTTACACACCCCGTCACCGATGAGGAGCTTAAGCAGGTTTTAGCGAGCCTACAGCAGCCTAAGAGAGAGTTTAAGATAAGGTGGGCTTAGTTGAGTAGAAACAAGCCTTCTGGTTTAAAGATACGCCTCATCTCGAAACTGAAGGAGAACTACGCTGTGCCGACTTGGGTTATCGTTAAGACTAAACGCAGAGTAAGAACACACCCTGGGAGAAGGCATTGGCGTAGAAGTAGGCTTAAGGTCGGGTAGTGAGAGGATATGAGTAAAGAAGATGATGTTGAGCTTGAGAGGATCTATACCGTAAACCTAAGGCGCCTCATCATAACCCCGCGATGGAGGAGAGCGGTAAGAGCGGTCAATATGTTGAAAGAGTTTGCGCAGAAGCATATGAAGGCTAGCGAAGTTAAGATAGATCAATCAGTTAACAATCTTATTTGGAGCAGAGGCATCGAAAGCCCTCCACGTAAGCTTACAGTCAAGATGGTGAAGGATAAGGATGGCGTAGTTACAATATCACTACCATCCGAAGATTAGTCCACATGCCTAACTCGAAACCAGTTTCTGTAGATGGTAGCGCCCCTACCATACCATTTAGAAAGAAGCCTTCTTAATTCATCAGCCGTCTCCACCCCAGCTAGCTGCGCTTCTCTGTCGGTCAACTTATCTACGTCGACCACTTCATTTTTGTAGAATTCTATATACACCTCTGGCTCTTCGCCCTTAAACCTGTTCGAAACCACATAATATACTCCCGTTTTAGGCTTGTTCCGGTAAGTTACTTGCACCTCACCTAGTTTAATCTTCTCTATCAGAGGTTTTATGAACACGATCTTCTTAACCCTCTCACCTGCTTTTTCTGTGCCCACCCAGATCGACGGTAGTTGACGCTTTATTTCATCAGCAGCTTCCTCGAAGCTAAGTGAGCGGTCTACGAGCATATCCCAGTCGATCTTATCAAATATGTCTGGTTCACATAGATTCTCTTTCACCCATCTTTTAAAACTGCTCCAATTCTCATCGTCCTCAAGGTCGTCTCTGCTGTAGTTCATCTATCTTCACTACCCTCTGAGTCTGTAGGGGAAAAATAAGGTCATTACTTCATTACAGTATTGGTTCCTGTATCGGTTTTAGAAACTCTTTACTCTAGTTGAGTTATGTTATTGAAGGGTAGATCAAGAGTGCATTCGGGTCCAGAATCTAGCGTCCTCTCAGCCCCGAAGATGCTGTCCAAAACATCATAGTTTGCGAGCTTAATCTTCTTGAATCCTGAGACCAAGACTACGGAGGTAACCTTGCTATACCCACACGTGCTGAAGCCATACTCCACTCTAACCCCTCCGTCTCTAAGCAAGGTTGCAAGATGCTTTACACTATCCTCTACTTCACCCGCCAAAAGATTCTTTGAACCGCTCAGATAAAGTAGCGCAGACTCGGCTTCTGCTGGATCGGCTTTCTTATATATAGATGCCACCGCCTCGCCAACCGCCTCAAGCACATCAACCCTATCGCTTAAAGCGAGCAGCGTAAACCTATCTTTAATAGAGGCTGTTACAGTTTTATCTAAGCCTACTGGATAATCTTCTTTTTCAAAGGCTCCGAGTAGTCTGGATAGCGCAAAGGCTATCCGCTCGTTTATCTCCTCATACACATCTAGAATAGGTTTATCGCTTAAGGTTTGGGTGAAGTCGTTGTTGTCGATTACGATGACGTGGTCGCAAGCTCTGCTGAGGTGTCGAAGCGCTATAGAAGAGTAGAAGAGTTTGCTATGCTCAAAGTCTGAGGGCATTATAGCCACAGCCAGCACAGGCGAACCTTGCTCTTTTGCGGTTTCGGCTACTAGAGGGGCTAAACCTGAGCCCGTAGCTCCTCCTAGACCTGATATTATAAGTGTGAGCTTGGCGCCTTTCACCACTTCACGTATCTTGTTTAGATGCTTTACTCCCACACCTCTTACTGCTGCAGGCTCTCTCCTTAGGTGGGTGAGTGGTATGTAGATCGATTCGGTCAGCCCTCTTAGATCGTTTTCGTCGCAGCTTAGGTAGTAGAAGTGGTGTATACCTGTTTTGAAT
Source organism: Nitrososphaerota archaeon (assembly GCA_011605775.1). Classification (NCBI taxonomy): domain Archaea; kingdom Thermoproteati; phylum Nitrososphaerota; species Nitrososphaerota archaeon. The sequence goes on from JAAOZN010000007.1 coordinate 41,813, forward strand.
TCGCTGATCTTTGACGCTACTCTACAGCCAGCAGTCCCTACACCAACTCCAATAATATTCGAAGCCTCATCAAATATGAAGTGTTTTAAGGTTAGAGTATGCCCTCTACTCAAGGCTTGATCGCATAGCATTACACAGATTTACTATAATCCTCTACTTCTTAAGAGGGTTAGACCTTTTGTCACCTAATGTTGACAGACTACACCACGAAGGCAGGCTGCCGTTGCTCCTTTAACTTCAACATCCACATAGGAACCCAATTCAACACCATCATAAAGTAGAACTGGCTTATAGTAGGGGTTTCTGGCCACTTTAGCTCCCTTAACCTTCTCGTCAACAAGAGCCTCACCCCTCCAACCGAGCCAACGCCTATTCCTTTCTAAGGTGATCAATTTCACTAAGCTGTGGAGGGCTGCTGAGCGCCGTTTTACGACACTATATGGGAGCTGAGGTAATGAGGCGGCTCTTGTACCAGGCCTTGGGCTGAAGCGTGATATATTTACTACATCTGGTTTTACTTGCTCGAGCAGAGCAACTGTTTCTTTAAAGCACTCTTCTTTTTCTGTAGGGTAGCCCACGATCACATCTGTGCTTAAGGTTACTGAGGGTATTATTCGCCTAGCTTCATCCACGATCTTTATGAAGTCCTCTTTTGTGTACCCTCTCCTCATGTCAGATAATACATCGTTGCACCCGCTCTGCACAGGTATGTGCAGGAACTTGAAGAACCTCTCTTCCCGCAGCACATCGACTATCCTACTAACATCATCGAGTATATGTGTGGGGTTCATCATACCAACCCTAACCTTAAAGCATCCATCGAGCTTAGCGATCTTATCGAGCAGATCTGCTAAAGAGGAGCCCCTATCCTTCCCATAGCAACCATTGTCTTGCGAAGTGAGCCAGATTTCCCTACAACCGTGCCTAACAAGTCTAACGACTTCTTCCAAGATAAGCGCCTCCTCGAAGCTCTTGAGCTTCCCCCTCGCTATCTTGACTTGGCAGAAGGAGCAGGCTGAAAGGCACCCTGATGCGATCTGCACCACGCCTACGACAGGGTTTCGAAGCACCCTCGGTTGAAGAAGCTTGTTGTATGTTTGGCTGAGCTCTTCAACCCTCTCTCCCTCAAGCGCCTTCTCAGCAACCTCCTTTACCCTATCGATGGAGTTAGGTCCCAGCAATGAAGCTCGTTGGTTTATGCTTAGTATTGTTTCTCTTGAAGTTTTGGGCATGCAGCCAGCGACTATCATAGGTTTGCCTAGAGATGTAAGCGCCTTAAGCCTTGTCACCATCCTTTGATAGGTTGGGTCCTTGACGGTGCACGTGACTATGACATTGAGATCTGCTTCTGTAGGTGATCGGGTTATTGTGTAGCCTGCGTCAAGTAGTAAACCAGCTACGATCTCAGCATCGGCTAGATTCGCGCTGCATCCATATGACTCTATGTAAACCTTAGCTTGCGCTCCTGCTTGGGTCACAGCCCGCCGCCTATCGGTGGTAGGATCACAACTAGATCCCCATTTTTAAGCTTCAAAGAGGCTAGGTCTGAGGTGTCCACAGCATTACCGTTGACTAGCATAACCAGGCTCTCTCTTAAAGTCCCTTTCTGGTCCAGTAGGAATTCAGCGCTCTTCTTTCCGTAGCGAGCCACCAGCGCCTCCAAGAACTTCCTCGCATCAACTTCTCCATTAAACTCAAAGGCTTCCTCCTTCTTACCAGTAATCTCTCTTAGCGCTGCAAAGTACTTTGTAGTGATTATGGTCTTCTGCTCGCCGGTCATCTTACTTAAGGCTGGGTCTTTGCTGTCATAAAAGAATTTAGGTTAAGCCTGCTCGAGAAGCCTATTTACCAAATCGTCCAGAAGGTGACCTCTACAAACGACTTGAATCTTGTACCTCGGTGCCACTTCAGAGACCGCTTCGCGTATCCTTCGACCTAGATCTACAGCAACAGGGCTTGCTGGTGAGAACGGAGAATAGACCACTCGAATGGTTTCATCGTCTACACGGCTTATCTCCAGAATTATGTTGGATTCGGAGAGGAGCCGATTTGTCTCAGGATCTCTAACTTTCTGAATCTGTTCAACCAGATCTTTGAGGAGCGTATCCACGCTTACCCACTCACACGCCATTCTATTTAACTCTAACCTCACCACCTTACCTTTAGTGTGCGAGGATGCGACGCTCTAACCTCATCTACCCGTGCTACAGCGGTGCTATGTGGCGCATCAGCCGCTGCTCTAGGATCTTCATAAGCTACTTTCGCCGCTTCGTTTAATGCTTTAGCGTAGTGATCGAGTTCCTCTAAGCTCTCAGATTCTGTAGGCTCAATCATAATAGCTTCGCGTATAGTTATAGGGAAGTAGATAGTCGGCGGATGCACACCGTGCTCAAGAAGCAGCTTGGCTAAATCAAGCGCCGAGGCTTTCGATGAAGCCACAAATTCATGCTTACAGGGGGTATTTGAAAGGCCTTGAATGTCAAAGTATCTTCGATCAAGTCTACTCATTAGGTAGTTCGCTGCAAGCGTAGCGAGAGCAGAGGTATCTCTTAACCCGTCTCGACCGAGCAGAAGACAATAAACATATGCGCCTACTAGTACACCTATGTTACCGAAATAGCTTCTCACTCTACCGACTGACTTAGGTCTATCATAGTTCCACCTATATCTACAGCCATCAAACTCAAGAACTGGAGTAGGGAGATAATCGCCTAACTCTTCAGTAGCGAAGATAGGACCTGCACCAGGGCCGCCTCCACCGTGTGGTGTGCCGAAGGTCTTATGTAGGTTCAGGTGCGCTATATCGAATCCGATATCCCCCGGTCTTACCCTACCTAGTAGTGCGTTCAAGTTTGCTCCATCATAATATGTCAGCCCACCTGCTTCATGTATTATCCCGATAACCTCTTTCACATTCTTCTCGAACAATCCTAGTGTATTTGGGACGGTCATCATCATACCAGCCGTAGATCTACCAGCCACGGCCTTCACAGCCTCAATATCTACCACCCCATCTTTCGTAGAGGGTATCTTAACGACTTTGAAGCCAGCCATCGCAGCGCTCGCAGGGTTGGTTCCATGAGCGGTATCAGGTATAAGAATCTCGTTTCTAGTGCCAAGTTGCCCTCTATCCTTTAACCAAGCTCTGATCATCAGCGCACCCGTAAACTCGCCTTGAGCGCCTGCGGCGGGTTGTAGGGAAAACTTCGGCAAACCCACTATTTCAGCGAGCATCGTGCCTAACTCAAAAAGCATCTTTAATAGACCTTGAACGTATTCCTCAGGCTCTTCGGGGTGAATCGTCTTGAATCTAGCGTTTGAGATTACCCTCTTAATTATCTTTGGGTTATATTTCATTGTGCAGCTACCAAGAGGGTATGTGCCCAAATCTACCGCATAGTTCATCTGAGATAGTCTGGTATAGTGTCTTATTATCTGAGGCTGAGCTACCTCAGGCAGCCTAATATCATATCTCCTCAAATTTTTGGGTACTGTTTCCAAGACGTCTCCCACCTGTTTACTGAGCTCCGGGTCTGAGGGGAGGGTTAAGCCGCACCTACCTTTCCTACTTAACTCTATAAGTAGGGGCTCATCCCAGCTAGCCTGCCTAAATACCATGTCAACTCAACTCCTTCTTTATAGCGTTGACCAAAAGATCGATGTCGCTTTTCAAATGGACTTCGGTTGCTGAGAATAACGCTGCATCACTTAGCTCAGGGAAGTCTCTACCTAAAGGCAGCCCACCAACTAACCCGCATCTTGATAGGTTCACGTAGATCTTCTTAGGGTCTGCTTTTAGAAACCTTACAACGAAGTCTTTAAAGAAAGGAGTGTAATAAGGGGAAACCACATTCTCTAATTCACCCAGCTTCATAGCAGCGTAATGCGAGCTCTCCATTATACGCTTGCCAAGCTCCCTAAAACCGCTGCTTCCAAGGCTAGTTAGATAAGCGGCAACAGCTACTGCACAAAGGGCTTCGTTCGTGCAGATGTTAGATGTGGCTTCCTCTCTTCTTATATGCTGCTCGCGTGTCTGCATAACCATAGTGTAACATCTTCTAGCACCATCCCTTGTGACGGTTTCGCCTATTATGCGCCCAGGCATCTGCCTATAGACCTTCTGCCCTCCTCTGGCTGCGAATATTCCAATAAGAGGACCGCCGTAGTTGAGGTGTAAACCCAAGGGCTGCCCCTCTCCTACAACTATATCTGCGCCATACTCCGCTGGGGGCTTAACTACAGCTAGCGAAGTAGGGTCTAACCCTACTATGGCCATAGCACCGTGTTCATGGGCTAATTTACATACATCTTCAGCAAGCTCTTCAAAGACCCCGAAGTAGTTTGGGTTCTCAAAGTAGATGGCAGCAACATCTTCGTCAACCTTCTCTTTTAGAATAGCATAATCTACGCACCCTTTCATCAGATCATACTCAGCCGTGATAACCTCGACCCCTATTGGTGTGCAGTATGTCCTTATCACCTCAAGCCTCTGTGGACCGCAATTCCTCAACGCGACGATCTTTCGTCTTCTGGTTATTCTCACTGCCATCCTGCAAGCTTCGCCAGCAGC
>JAAOZN010000008.1 GCA_011605775.1 Nitrososphaerota archaeon
AACCCTAGGCCTCTCGTCAAGAAGATGTAAGAGCACACGCCTACTGGCCATTACGAGCTGCATCAAACCTGCGTATTATAAAGCCTTCTTGCAGTCTTCAATATAATTAGAGATAGGCTTAAAGTGCACTATTTTGGTGTAATAAGAAGGGTTGGCTAGGGAGGAGGCAAAGAACTGGTATGAGGGAGCCCTCATCGACCTCGAGGAATCTAAATCAGCTCTCTTGAACAAAAGACTGAACTGGGCTCTCTTCGCAGCACACCAAGCCGTGGAGAAGGCGCTCAAAGCAGCCTACATTATTCTAAAGAGGAAGAGGGGCCCTAAGACCCACGACTTAACAAGGTTGGCATCTGTGTTCGACTTTCTTGCCGATTTCAGACCAATAGTATCGGAGCTCTCACCCTACTATACGGTCGCAAGGTACCCTAACGCTGCGTTTGAGAGACCTTGGGAGGCGATCAGCGAAGAGACCGCTAAGAGGCTCGTTGAAGCTGCTGAGGCGGTGGTTAGAAGGGTTGGTGTTGAGCTCGGCTTTAGAAGCCCTTGATCTACCTAGGCGTGTTAAGGCTGCGTTAGAACGCTTTGCAAATGAGTTGAAAGAGTTAGATCGTGGGTGTGAAGCCTACCTCTTTGGGAGCTACGCTAGAGGCGACTGGCTTGCTGAAAGCGACGTAGACATCATAGTCGTCTCATCCATATTCGAGGGTTTAGATTTCGGCAAAAGATACGTGAAGGTGAGAAGGCTTCTTCCGAACTGGTTGTCTACTGAGCTCCTACTATATACGCCAGCTGAGTTCCAGAGAGCAAAGAAGAGAAGCGTGATCATAAAGGATGCCATGAGGCACTGGGTTAAGCTGGCGTAGAGCTACAGCGTTTAGGTTTACCTTTACGTATTCTACGGTATTCTCATTTATCTGCCTATTCTTTTGGCTTCAGCCTTTAGGACGAGCTCGCTCCACGCCTTAGCTAAAGCATCTCTTTTTGGGAGATAGACTTTCGCATAGAAGTCTCGCTGCGAAAGTAACACGCTCCTATCGTAGCCTTTGACGATCTTTAAAGCCTCCTCCCACACGTGCTCAAACAGCTCTCCAAACTTCGATTCAATCTGCCTTGCAAAGTCAGCTTCGGTCTGGATTCTACCACCTATCCTAAAGTATAGCTTACCATCCTTAACCTCTTTAAGCGCAACCTCATCACCGAGCTTAAATAGGTCGATAGCCTCTTCACCAACTCTAGCCCTAGCAGCCCTAAACTCTTCGGTAAGTGGAGAAGAGCCTCGGAAGCCCCTTTTCGCAGCAGCGTAGAAGATCGCTCTATTCAAGCCCCAGCTCTTCGCACTCTCTTCAGGCAGACCGAGAACAAAGGCTCTGGCAGCCTGCAACACAGCCATCACTTGGAAGCGACCTATCACCAAGCTGGCTCAAAAGATTAAGCTTACCAGACCTATTTAGCCTTTAAACGCGAAGCTATACTTCCCATTTTTAGAATAATGAGAAGGGATCTTTTAAGATGAAACAAAATACTGGATGGAGTAGTTACTGCACGGCAGTGCGTCTCTTTTTACTCTTTAGGCAAGATTTCTACTCTGCCTTTAACACCGGCCTTGAAGCGCTTCGCATCAGATTCGCTGCCGACTATGGCACCATAATGCATAGGTATAGCGACCTTTGGCTTCATGGTGTTAGCCAGCTCGATGGCTTCGTCGGCAGTCATAACATATGTGCCGCTAACAGGTAGAAGTGCTATGTCCACATTCAACCCCTTTATCTCCGGTATATCATCGGTGTCTCCAGCGTGGTAGATGCTGACCCCTTTAACCTTCACCACGTAGCCAACCCTACCATCCTCTTTCGGGTGAAAGACTTGACCAGGAGCCCTAAACTTGTTTATGTTATATGCTGGTACCGCCTGCACAGTTACCCCTCTTACTTCTCTGGTTTCACCAGGTTTGATTATCACGACTTCTTTGCAGCGGATACCTTTGAGCCCAGATTCAGCGATCTTCGGCGCTACGATCGTTGTATCGCTTGTGGCGATCTTCTTTATGTCCTCTGGGCTAAGATGGTCGAAGTGTTCATGTGTAACTAAGATAAGATCCGCTTTCTCTCCGCCTGCTATCTTGAAGGGGTCTATGTAGATTGTGCAATCGTCTTTGATTTTGAAACAGTCATGCCCGAGCCAAGATATCTTAACACCACCATACTCAAACATAGCGGGTCAACACTCATAGCATATACTCACTATTAAAGCTTAATGAGGAGTCACAACGATATTATTTCAACGCTGACCTTCTCGCCTAAAGTGATCACAGCACAGGTCTTCCGAAGCGCTGGGAATGCGCCGGTCAGACTACCTGGATTCACGTAAATAACCCCCTCAACTTCCTCCTTCTTCGCTTGATGAGTATGACCGTACACAACTAGCTTAGCCTGATCAAAGCGCTTTTTGACCCTCTCCAGGAGACCGAAGGGGCTTCCGCCTTCGCTTGGATGGATCACACCGATTCTGAACCCCTCAGCCTCAATTACTTCTATCGGTTTGAGCTCAGCCCTAACGCTTGGTGGATCCATGTTGCCGTACACTCCTATAAAGTGGCTTATTTCTTTAAGCTCTCTGACGAACTGTATTCCGGTGTAGTCTCCAGCATGTAGGATTAGGTCTGCTTTTGAGAGCCTATCTACGATCTTCTGGTCAAGGTCGTTTAGGCTTTGGATATGTGTGTCTGAGATAGCTATGATCCTCAACCATCACCACCTGTTAGCATCATTTTTAAAGTGGCTTCTATTAATTATGTTTGCTGTGAGGGTTCTTATAGCCTTCTTCTCATACACAGGCAACACAAGGTCTGCCGCCAAGCAACTAGCGTCCTTACTGTATAACAAGGAGGTCGAAGTTGATTTAGAGGAGATACAGCCTACTAAACGCTACCACTACCTCTACTGGCTCTTCCTATCTTTCATCCCGAATCTACGAACTCCCATAAGACAGCCTAGCGCTGATCCAAGCAAATACGATCTTATCTGCTTAGGTCTACCAAAATGGACCCTAGCCTGCCCACCCGTAAACCAATATCTTGAAAAGGTCAACTTAACGGGAAAAACGGTAGGTCTATTCGTGACCTACGGAGGGTTTGACGAAAGGCGCTACCTGAAACAGATGATCAAACGCCTTACTAAAAAAAGTGTGAAGGTTAAAGCTACGCTACTATTAAAGAGAAGTTGGGTTAAAGAAGGTAAGATAGGTGAGCCTCTACGCAGGTTTTGCAACGCACTCCTAGACCTTTAAGCCGCTTTCTTCCACACCACGCTGTACTCGCAGAAGTCGTCTCCGTGACCCATACATTTGGTCTTGGTTATCTTCACCCCGCCTATTGCTTCGCTGATACCTTGGTGCACAGCGGTGTCAAGTACGTCACATACCAGCTCTGGGTACTTTGTTGCGAGCTCTAGGAATTGGCAGCTGTGCTCCCTGAAGACAACTCTGTCGCTGCCTAACTTTACGGCTTCAGGCTGCACACCTATTTGGGTCAGATAGTTGTCAACGTAGACTGACTTAAAGGTCTGAGGGGTCCATCTGGTTATGTTGAATTTAGATGCTAACTCCTCTATTATCTCCTTCCCTTTATTAACACCTGCTGTGTAAAGTAGCTTTTTAGCGCCTTCTGCGCCTAGGTTTTGCTTCAAAGTTTCCAGCAGCAGTTTGGCCAGTAGGATGTAATTTCTAGCTGGAAACTCGACTGAGATCTGCTTCTTAGCGAGTTTGTAGTAGATTCTTGGTCTGCCGATGTTTCCCTTTTCTTCGTATGTTTCTACCAGACCTAGCCTATGTAGGGCTTGCAGGTGGTATCTTACAGCAGTTGGTTGTATCCCTGTTTCCTTGACTATCGCCTTAATGTCCTTAGGCCCTTTTGCAAGCAGTTCAAGTATCTTCCATCTTGAGCTGCTGGCTAATACTTTTGATACTTCAGCACTAACCCCCATATTATCACACCTCAATATCATCGTAGCCTCCGTTTAAGCATTTCTTACCTTTAATATATAGAATATGAAAAGAAGCTGAATAGCTGACTACCTATTTCTTGCGATACGTGCGGATCAGAAGAGGTAGAGCGATCACCAGGTAGGTTATGTGCACGATCAGCCTAAGCCACTCTGCTTTAATCGTATAACCAAAGAGAACAGCAAAGATAGATCCTAAAGCTCCCTTATGGTGGATGAGACTGTCGCTTGAAATATTAAGCGCGTAAGCTGGCTCAGCAACCCAACCTAATTCTACACCGATAGATTCAGAGTACTCAAGCAGTTCGTGTGTACCATACCCTGCTAAGCCTGCTGCCAATAAAGTGAGTAGAATGCTTGTGTAGTAGAAGAATCTTCTTAGATTAAGTGTCATGCCTATCTTGTAAAACAAGTAGGCTAAGATTATCGCTGCACCTATTCCTAGCGCAGCACCAGCCAACGTCTCTTGAGGAGTTGTTATCATGAATGGTGTGAGGAAGAGCACGGTCTCTAACCCTTCCCTAAAAACGACTATGAAGCTAAGTGTGATAAAGGCGATGGCCGCCCTTTTCTGAAGGAGGTAGGCTGAAACGCTGCTTCTGCCAGATACTACCATAACCTCTTCCCGCACTAGGCTTCTAAGCTTGCCTTCTATCTCCTCTTTGATCCTCCTACCTTTTAGAGCCATCCAGTAGATCATGGATGTAAGCACCGCGACGGCGACCAAAGCTGCTACTCCCTCGAATAGGACTTGGGCTTCTTTAGGCAAGATTCCATATGTGACCCAGATAGTGGCTCCTATGAGAAAGCTTAAGGCTATGGAGAGGTAAACCCCCGTCCAAACATACTTCGTTAAACTTCTCCTCTCTATTCTGATGAGGTATGCTAGGATAACGGTTGTGATTAGAGCTGCTTCAAACCCTTCACGTAGAGCGATAAGCAGCTGACCTAACATTTTATCACTATTAGGTAATAGTACAGTTAGCTTTTAATAAGCGTTCTGCTGTTAAATAATCTAATTAACGGTGTAAAAAAAGGTAACTAGAACGGTTGATAGGGTGAAGGTTGAGGAGATCTTACCTACTCTTCGAGCGCATGTAGCGGCTCAGCTGGTCTCTAGATTCGGTTTTTCTAAGAAGGATGCTGCGTCTTCGCTTGGTGTGACTCCGGCTGCTGTAACGCAGTATCTGAAGGGTAGGCGGGGCAGTAGGCTACGAGGCATACTTGAAGGCGATGTGTTGTTGGTGGTTGAGGAGCTCACCCGCAAGATCGCAGGGGGTCTGGAGCGCGGTGCTGTTGAATTGAATCTTTTGGACGTTGCTAAGCAGATAATCTCGCTCTCAAGGGGGTTGAATGTGCGACCTAAGGTTGAGGAGGGGTTCGATGAATTGGCGCTTCAACTTAATGCTAGGAGGATGCTTGAGCTTAAGACCGCCCAACGCTGCCTAAAGGCTTCAGACACACTCAGAGACGAGCTGCTCGAGCTCCTCCTTAGACAGATCGCTTCAGATAGCCTCAGACACGCCGATATAGTTTCACACATACTTGCTAGGCTAGATCGATTGAACGAACCCATCTTCACCACAACAGATTCTGCCACCCTAAAGAATGTGCTACGGATCGAGGATGAGACGGTCGATCAGAGACTAGACCATCTAAAGGAGTGCAGCCCAGTAGTAAAAGCGCTTCTCAACTCCATCGACTTGGATGAAGAAAAGCACACAAAGATCCTTAAGATCGCGTTAGGTGAACAGCCACCAAAAGAGCAAACCTAAAAGGCTTCAGAACAACTTAGGGACTCTGAGCTTGCAGAGCAAGAGTAAGCCGAGCTTAGGAGATCTGTGCCGACTTTACAGTGTGCAGACGATGTATCGTGATGTTTTTGGCAAGGTTAGGCGACCACCCAATGCTTCGCTTCTAAAGGTCCTTAGATCGCTTGGAGCAAAATTAGAGGGTCTATCCGATGTAACCCAAGCCTATCGAGCGCGGCTTGCTCAACTTAAGTCTAGAGTCGTAGAGCCTGTGCTGGTTCTGTTTGATGGAAGCAGATCCCTACCAATAAAACTAGAGGAACATTCAGATAACAAGATTGTATGTAGGCTAAGATTAGAGGGAGAAGAGAAAGTCAGAGAATGGGTCATCAATGCTAGCACTCAGCCTGTCAAGGATTTTACCCTAAGAGCACCTTTCGATATACCCTTTGGATACCATAGGCTTGATGTGAGGGTTGGTGATTCGACATATCGCTCTCTCGTTATCGCGGCACCCTCCAAGGCCTATCAACAAAAGAGTAGGGTTTGGGGTCTGTTCATACCACTTTACGCTCTCCATTCAAGGAGAAGCTGGGGCGCAGGAACCTATACTGATATTCTTAACCTCATTAAGTGGGCGTCTAGAGTTGGCGCTTCATTTGTCGGGACTACTCCGCTACTTCCTTTTAATCCCTCTGCCCCCTTCGACCCAAGCCCATATTCGCCCTCCAGCAGACTCTTCTGGAGTGACTTCTACGTAGATCTAAACACACCCTCTACTCTAAAGCTGTTGGATGAAGGATTAAGGAAGAAGTTAAGGGAGGTAGTTTTAGCGAAAAGAGTTGGGTACGAAGATATAATTCAAATCAAAACTCATATTGCAGCTAAACTCGCTCAAAAAGCTCTAAAGAACAGAAACAGCAAAATAGTAAGATACATCAAAGAACACCCAGAGCTGGAGGAATTTGCTAGATTCAGAGCAGCGAGGGAATCAGAACAGACAAAGGGGTTTGAAAAGAGTGTTAGCCAGCACCTTTACCTACAAGCGCTAGCCCACCTACAGTTTGAACAAGTTTCACATTACGCCAAAAGGGTGGGGGTTGGTTTATATCTAGATTTACCTCTTGGTTGCAGCCCTGAGGGTTATGATGCTTGGCGTTACAGCGACCTATTCGTCAAAGATGTTTCAGTTGGTGCTCCACCAGACTTCTTCTTCCCCAGGGGGCAGAACTGGGGCATAAACCCTTTACATCCAGAAAAGATTAGAGAAGCTGGCTACAGCTACTTCATGGAATGCGTCAGACACCATATGCGGCACGCGGGCTACCTTAGACTGGATCACATAATGGCCCTACACAGACTCTATTGGATACCAAAAGGCGCTGGAAGCGGTGAAGGAGTTTATGTGAAGTATAGGGCTGAGGAGTTCTACGCCATAATATGCCTAGAGTCACATAGGCATAGATGTGTGGTGGTAGGCGAAAACCTCGGTACAGTGCCAAGCTATGTGAACAGGTCTCTCAGAAGGCACGGGCTACTAGGATGCTTCATCCTCCAACTAAAACACCCCCAAACCATAGAGCAGATCACACCTAACACCCTAGCTGCGTTGAACACACACGATATGCCGACATTCAAGGCCTATCTAAACGGGTTAGACATAACACTAAGACACAAAATGGGGTTAATAAGTGATCAGCAAGCAGCAAAGGAACGCGAGCAACGTAAGCAGCAGATAAAGGAGCTGAAGCAGTACTTAAAAGATCGCGGCTTACTCAAAGAAGAGCATTCTTTAGAGGATCTCCTAGCGGCAAGTCTAAAGATGCTTGCTTCCAGCAGCGCCAAACTGCTCTTAATCAGCTTGGAGGATCTATGGCTCGAAGAAGCGGTGCACAACATTCCTGGAACAGGTGCAGAGGCTGGGAACTGGAGGCATAGATCAGAGCTCAGCTTAGAAAGGATTGTGAAAGATACTAGAGTTAGGGCGCTCCTCGAGATGGTAGCTGAAGCCAGAAGATCCGCATCTTAGTAACCTTAATCAGCCAGGATATGCCCTATTTTGATTAGGTTGAATAGACTAGCGAGGGAGAAGAGTCCTTATCTAAGGCAACACGCTTCTAACCCGGTAGATTGGTACCCTTGGTGTGACGAAGCGATAGCTAAGGCTAAGGCTGAGGATAAGCCAATACTTCTCAGCATAGGTTACTCAACCTGCCACTGGTGCCACGTTATGAACCGTGAAAGCTTTATGGATGAAGAGACCGCAGCTATCATAAACAGATACTTCATACCTATAAAAGTTGACCGAGAGGAGAGGCCTGATATTGATCAACTCTATATGAAAGCTGTTCTCGCTATGAGTGGTGTTGGAGGATGGCCTTTAACCGTCTTCTTAACACCAACCTTAAGACCCTTCTACGGAGGCACATACTTCCCCCCTGAAGATAGGTTCGGTCTACCAGGCTTTAAGCGGCTACTCATAACTATAGCGGAGTATTGGAAGAAGGATAGGGCTAGAATAGAGGAGGCTTCATCTGAGATAATAACCTACCTTAGAGAGCGCACTAAGCCTGTAGAGCAAGAGCCAGACCAACAGATTATGCAGGAAGCCATGCTTAAGCTCAGCGGTGCCTTCGACCCTCTCTACGGAGGATTCGGCGAAGCCCCCAAATTCCCAAACGCACCCATCCTCTCATTCATCACAAGATACTATCTAAAGAACAAGAGCAAAGTCGCCCTTAACATACTCACAAAGACACTAACCTCTATGGCGAAAGGCGGCATCTTTGACCAGATAGGCGGAGGCTTCCACAGATATTCAACAGACCGATTTTGGCTTGTACCACATTTTGAAAAGATGCTCTATGATAACGCTCTGCTCACCTCGATCTATGTAGATGCTTGGCGGATCACCAGAGACCCGTTTTATAGGCGTGTTGCGGAGCAGACCATAAATTGGATTCTAACCGAAATGGCTTCACCACTCGGAGGCTTCTACTCAGCACAAGATGCTGAAACTGAGGGCAAAGAAGGGTACTATTATACTTGGACCAAGGGGGAAATAGATGGTTTGGTTGGCTCAAAGGCCTTCAATCTATTTTACGGTATAACAGAAGAAGGTAACTTTGAAGGAAGAAATATACTATATGTAGCCAAGGAGGTCGAGCAAGTCGCTTACGAACTGGGTTTAGATAAGCAGCAAGTCGAAAAAGAACTTTCCGAGGCTCGACAGACGCTTCTAAAGGAGCGTGAGAAGCGTGCTAAACCGGATGTGGATACGAAGATCTTGACATCGTGGAACGCTCTTGTGATCTCAGCCCTTTCAGCAGCCTACCAAGCCTTTGACGAGGAGAAGTATCTTGAAGCGGCTGAGCGTTGCGCATCCTTTATCAAGCGGGAGATGATGAAGAGCGGACAACTATACCATAGTTGGTGCGATGGCGAAGCTAGCGTCAAAGGGTTGCTTGAAGACTACGCCTACTTAACCAACGCCTTGATCGATCTATATGAATCAGACTTTGATGTAGAGTGGTTGGAGTGGAGCTGTAGGTTAGCGGAGAAAGCTATCGAACTCTTCGAAGATGAGATTGAGGGTGGCTTCTATAATTCACAAGAAGAGAACATCGTTTTAAGACTTAAAGAGGCCCAAGATGGTGCTACGCCTTCACCCTATGGATTAATGGTTTACGCATTACTCCGACTATCAGCGCTAACACAAAACGGGAAATTCGCTTTAACGGCTGAGAGGGCGCTCAAAGCAGTTTGGGGAAGCGTAGCCGAGGTGCCTGAAGAACACACAACACTAATCTCAGCACTAGATTACAGAAATACGCAGCCTGTTGAAGTGGTTATTATAGGCGAACCGAAGAGAGCCAAACACTTATTAGAAGAAGTCTACCGAACACCACTACTTAAACGGGTCCTGGCTCAGAGTGCAGACGGATCTGAACACTCAACTCTTATCCCTCTAGTGAAAGGGAAAACACTTGCAGCCGGCTCGCCTACAGCCTATATTTGTGCGAAGCAAAGCTGCTACCCACCAGCCACGAGCAGAGAGGAGCTAAGGAGGCTTCTCTCGACACTATAAAAATAAGGAGAAGGGGTTAGAGGATGTCCTCCATAGTCTCTTCGTGATCAACTTCTTCCTGCATTATGTGCCTTATGATGTGGAAAGTGATAGGATCTCCCCACTCCTTCATCAGCTTCTTAAGTAGATTGTTATAGACCTCTATTGCCCCCCTCTCAGCATCGATTACAGCCTTGATGATGCCATCAAGGTCTCTGGGGTCTTTAGGTAGCTTGACTTCAGGGTAATTAGCTACTTTGGTTAGCTGAGCGAAGTCTCTGGTTGGTTCTGAGCCGAGTTCAATTATTCTCTCAGCCAGCTCTCCTGCGTGCTCAAGTTCGTCTTTAGCGAGTTCCTTCAGCGCATCTATGACCATAGGTGAGGTTCTGCTTTCAGCTATCTCTGCAGCTAGTGTGTAGTAGTAGAATGCTATCCATTCGTCTGCGTGAGCCTTCTGCAACTCGCGGATAAGCTGGTCAACATCGCCTTCAACGACTTCTCTTCCCTTCTTACCCAACTTGTATCACACCTTACTTACTGCAAAAGATGCTATAAAGGATTTCTATTTGCAGGGAGGATGATGTTACGATAAGGAGACACATATGACAACCAAAGAAAGCACCAAACACTAAAACCTTACCGTAACATCATCTGCAGGGAGAGTTCGATTAGTACGTGCTGGTTTACTCGTCGAGCCGATTCATCGCTTCTCTTTGACAGCACTCGTTAGAAAGGAAGCCGAGAGAACAAGTATTGCAAGCATAATCCATCCGTTCAAGAAACTTCCTGTGGTGTTTCTTACGACGCCGAAGATGAAGGGGAGTAGGAGAGAGCCTAGGGATGCAAAGGTATTCTGGTACCCCGTAACCCTTCCGGATCTATCAATACCGAAGATGTCAGGAAGAATGGCAAAGATAGGCGCTCGAAGTGTGTGAATGAACATCCCCCCAAAAAGACAACGATAACCCAAACGAGCAGCGGATCTGTTGTAAAGGCTAAAGACGCACAACCAACAGCTAAACCAACAAAAGAGAGCACCAGGATCTTGATGTGCCCTAACTTATCGGCTAGAAAGCCTCCTAACGGGTTTCCAAGGAGTGAAATTGTACCTAAAACCGATACTGTCGATGCTGCTATGATGAATTCAAAACCTCTCGCTTCAAATAGAAAAGTAGGCAGCCAACCCACCAACGCGTATTGAAAGCCAAGACGCATAAACTGTCCATAACCCAGTATCCAGAACTCTCTGCTACTAAATAAGTTCTGCTCAGCCTTCGGTAAGCTTCGTGAATTCTCTTTTATCGCTACGTTTCTTAACCGAAACCATACGAAGAGCGAGGCTATGAAGCTAGGAACCGATGATAAGTAGACGCTATAGCGCCAATCATACACGGTAGCTACAATAGAGAATACCGGCGGGCTGAGTATTGTAGCGATACTGGAACCCAGCGAACTTAAGCCGACCGCAGTACCCCTACTCTCAGCAAAACGGGATACGATTATCCTTATCGTCGGGACGAAGATGCCAGCAGAAGCAAAGCCGTTTACGATACGCCAAGCAGATGCCTCATAAAAGCTTGTGGACGTGCCGAAGAGAAAGGATGTAACCCCAGTGCTGAAAAGTGAAAGAGCCAACGCTTTGCTACCAAACCTATCTGCAAGATATCCCCACGGTATCTGACCGATAGAGTACCCGAGAGAGTAGGCGGCGATCAAAAACCCAGCTTCACTGTAATCCAGAGTCAAGGAATTCTTTACGAGAACAAGAAGTGGTGAAAGCACGGTATTAGCAAAGGTTAAGCTGAACTGGGCGAAGATTAGCTGCGCAATTATACGCTTCTTATCACTTTTTGACACCTTATCAGACACCTTCTGTACCGAGGCAGCTAGCTTTAGCCCCTTTATGCCAAGACCTACTTTCGATGACAACTACTATTGTTATATTAACCTTTTGCAAGGTAGGAGGGGGTAAAACTGATATGTATGTTATGTGCTAAAATCTTTGATGGACGTTGGCTTATAGATATGTTGAGGTAGTTGGAGCCTCCGAAAAAGGATTAGACGATGCGATAAGAAGGGCGGTGGAAGAAGCCTTTAAGGAAAGTAACCAGATTTCTTGGTTCTCGGTTTCAGAGATAAGAGGCAGCATAAGAGAGGGTAAGGTGAAGGAGTTTCAAGTCATGGTTAAGGCTGGGTATAAAGTGAGTTAACACCCCTCCTATATCTCCAATGCATCTCCTCTACTCTCCTCCGATTCACACCCTTACCGTGGGGTACAAACCCTCCTCCGAACCTTTTAGGTATGTGGAGGAGTTCGTGTATGATAACCTTCTCCTTCTCTGGCTGAGTTAACCTATCGTACCTCTCAGATATGACCTCTATAAGATACATGGGTTTAATATTAAAGCCAGCCTCCCAAACCCTACCTAAAGCGTGTACTCTAGCAGCCACCCGCCTAGATCTCGAACCCCGGCTCCTCACAAACCCTAGCCTCGAGCGGTCAATATGGTTCAAACCCAGCACATCGATTATCGACTCAGCGAGAAGCCTAACATCCTCGGCATAAGAGTACTTCAAGACAGCCATACATTAAGAGGGACTTATCTTAAAGTTTTGTCTAAGGAATAGAAGACATAAACGTATATTTTGCGCAAAGTATGGAATAGTATCCTGGATTCCTTATGCTGAGTAAAAGATTCAAGCAAATGATGTAGTAAAAATATTATAAGGTTGGATGTATCATATTTATCTTGGATGGCGAAGGTACTGATCTTCCCCTATAACAGCCTCATCCTATACGATCTCGTAAAGAGAGGGGGGCATGAACCTCTTTCAGTGATGAGAGAGGTTGCTAAGAGGTTAAGCGATGGTTTAAACTCGCCTCCTTACAATGTCACATACGATGATGTGAAAGCTGGTTTGGAGTATTGTGCTGTGGATGTGCCAGCAGGTGTAAGGGGGAGACTTGCCTATTTGGCGCCTCTAATAGAGGAAGCTCAGGCTGCTATCTTCATTAGAGACCCTGAATATGCTTTTGGAAGTTCAGGCTGTGCACGCGCAAACGAAATGGTGTGGCACCTTGTTGTCAAGAAGGGTATACCAGTATTATCAGTGAAGTATCCTAAGAACTACGATGAGGCGAGAGAATTCGTTTCAAAGATCAACTCTTTCTTGAAGAGCCTAGGGTGAACCTTTGGTGACCATCCCACTACTCTACAGGAAAGAAAAGGTAAGGATAGCTCAGATTTCCTGTGGAACTGAGTGGAGCGGAATACAGCCAGAGCTCGATAAGGTTGCGGAGCTTGTGGGTGCTGAAATCTTCTTTCCGGAAGCGTCGCTAGAGGAGATTGAGCTCGGGGTTGAGAAGCTGGGCTTCTCACCGGTCAGCCACAGCCTTAGGGTTATGCTGGGTCAAGCGATAGCTCTAGAGAACTACCGTGATGTCGATGGTATACTTCTGCTTACTTGCTTCAGGTGCGCTGAGGGTAGTCTAACTAGGACGGTGCTACGTAGATATCTGCAGAGCAGATTTAACCTTCCAATAATTACATACAGTTATACAGAGCGGACCAAGGCAGAAAACCTTCTCCTTAGGTTAGAAGCGCTTGCAAACCTTATCAGAAAGAGACCTTTACTGGAGGTAAAGAGGCAAGAGGGTGTAAGCCTCGGTTTGGATTCAGGCTCATCCTGGACCAAAGCGGTTCTGATGGAGGAGGGTGAGGTAGTTGGCTTCAGTGCCCTGCCGACCACTGATATACTTGATACAGCGTTGAAGGTTGTGGAGAAGGCGGTTAATGGTGCGAAGACGCGCTTCTCAGTAGGCAGCGATCCGGTTGGTGTAACAGGTTACGGGCGGCATCTTCTAAGCCCGAAGTTTAATGCGAAAGTCGCTATGGAGGAAATAACCGTTTGCGCGAAAGGAGCTACATTCCTAACAGATCAGCATACCGGCGATGCAACGATCATAGATATTGGTGGTAACGATAATAAGGCGATCAGCACACACGATGGCATCCCTTACAATTTTACGGTAGGTGGGGTATGTGCAGGCGCATCCGGAAGGTTCTTGGAGGTCGCAGCCGCTAGGCTTGGTGTAAGTGTGAGCGAGCTTGGTGAGCTTGCTCTCAGAGGTAACCCGAGCAACATACGGATGAATGCTTACTGTATAGTCTTCGGCATACAGGATATAGTAGCCGCTTTGGCAGCGGGCGCAAAGAAGGAGGATGTTGCGGCAGCAGCCTGCTTCAGCGTAGCGGAGCAGTTCTTTGAGCAGCAGCTTCAAGAGATCGAAGTGAGGTCTCCTATCATAGAGATAGGCGGCACCTCTTTGAATAGGGGTCTAGTGAGGGCTATAGAGAAGATCACCCATTCTCAAGTAAAGGTGCCTCCTCACTCGCAGTTCGCTGGCGCGGTGGGTGCAGCTGTCCTTGCCTCTAACGCTTAGTGGTGTGTGATGTCTACAGAAAAGAAGACGGTTCGGGTCGTTCTTTCGCCTAATTCGGAGAGCACGCCATCTAGTCTCTGGTATAGAGTTTTTGCTGAGCTTGGTGATAAAGTAAGGGTGAAGGAGAAGGCATATGGCTTGCTCATCAAAGGTCCCAGAGAGTTTGTTGACGAGATCGTCGAAAAATTGAAGGAAAGCGAGTCTGGGAGGGTATTCGTCTGCGAATCGTCGCAGCCTATAAGGTCTCACAGCGTATTTGGCGGCTTTCTCCAGCTTAGTGGTGAGTTGACCCTCCTACCTTTTATATCAGTAGCCCTTGAGGGAGGGCCGAGAGAAGGCGCATCAAACGTTTCTGCTAAGCTCGTCAGATGCAAATATATTGAGGAGAAGAATATCGTAGCTCTGCTCATAGATTACGGCGATGGTAAGGTTAAGGTTAGATGCCCAGATATGATGTTCCGCGGCTCACACCTTTGCGGAACGATGCGGAGATGCCCCTACGGTGAAATACTCTACCCATAAATTTGTTAGTACATTGACCCCAACTATTATAGTATAGCCTTATTAAGATGTGTAGTTGGTGGTCTATACGGTAAGCGGTAGAGCGCTAGATGTCTACTAAAGATTCGGGTAAGGAAGCCGAGGGTGTGGAGCAACCTAGTAAACCAGAGACTATGATATCTGAGAAGACCCTCCTCTCAACTGGCATAAGGGTCGGCACGATGGTTAAGACGAAGGCTATGGCGCATTTCGTAAGCAGAACGACACCAGACGGGCTTCACTACATCGACCTCAGTAAGACTTTGGCGAGAATAGAGATCGCAGCACGGTTTATCTCCAGAGCCGATATAAGTAAGGTGGTCGTATACTCATCCAGAGAGTACGGCAAGACACCTGTTGAAAAGTTCTGTGAGTTGACGGGCGCTATTCCGATCACAGGGCGGTTTATGCCCGGAACCTTCACAAACCCGCTCTACCCCAACCACATCGATGCAGAGATCGTCGTAGTGACTGATCCGGCAATCGATACCCAAGCGGTTGACGAAGCATCCAAGATGGGCATACCAGTTGTAGCGATTTGTGACACAGATAACGTCACCTCAAAGGTCGATCTCGTCATACCAGCAAATAACCGGGGGAGAAAAGCTCTAGCAGCCGTCTTCTGGCTCCTAGCAAGAGCCGTACTCATACGCACAGGCAGACTGACTGCAGACCAGCCCATGAAGTACACCATCGAAGATTTCGAAACTAAGCTGGTCGAGGAGGCTGTTGCAGAAAAGCCTTAACCCTAACGTTTTAAAGCGAGCACATACCACTCTACTGCTGATACGCTTGGAGGTTAGAAGACCTGCGGTTGCTGGACAGTTCTATGAGGCAGACCCGGCTAGGCTCAAAAAGAGCATAGAGGGTTGCTTCCTACACCCCCTCGGCCCACAGAAGATACCACCAGCACCCAAGTCTGATGAGGAGGTTGCTGGACTCGTCTCTCCACACGCTGGCTACATCTACTCCGGCCCAGTCGCAGCCCACGGTTACTACTACGCCTCATCCCTCCCCACCCCTGAATTAGTAGTCATCCTAGGTCCAAATCATTGGGGGTTAGGAAGCGGGGTTGCTACGGTCGCTGGTGGTGTTTGGCGTACACCCCTAGGCGATCTTGAGGTTAGCGTCGAGGACGCTAAGGCTCTGGTTAAGATTTCTGGGATAGTCGACTTCAGCGAAGAGGCGCATAGAAGAGAGCACTCTATTGAGGTCCAGCTACCCTTCCTCCAGTACATCTACGACTCAAAATTCAAGATCCTACCTGTCTCAATGCTCTTCCAAGACAAGGAGACAGCCGTAGAAGTGGGGCATGCTATCGCTAAGATCGTAAAAGGGCGGCGATGCCTAATCATCGCGTCATCAGACCTAACCCACTACGAGAGCCAAAGAGAAGCCGCTCGTAAAGATGCAGAGTTCATAAACGCAGCCCTCTCTCTAGATGTTCTCAAGCTCTACGGTGTTATTCAGCGTTTAGATGTTTCAGCATGCGGTTACGGACCTATCGCCGCCCTTATGACTGCAGTCAACGATCTCTCACTAAAGAGGGCTGAGCTTCTTAAGTATGCCACGAGCGGAGATGTTAGCGGAGACAAGAGCTCGGTAGTAGGGTATGCTTCTATAAGATTCTGTAAAGGATAGGCTTTGAAAGCATACGCGTACGCACCGGGTAAGATAATCATCTGCGGAGAACACTTCGTGGTCTATGGCGCCACAGCCCTAGCTGCCGCCATAAATAAGGGCACCACAGCAAAAGCCGAGCCCGCCTCAGCAACAACCATATACTCAAAAGACTTCGGGATACAAGCAGATCTATCCACTAGCAACATACACGAAAGGTTAAAGCCGCTTGCTGTAGCCATTATGGCGGTTAAAGAGCATCTAGGCGAAAATAGAGGCATTAAACTTACAGTTCAGAGCGATCTCCCTCCCAGATCAGGGTTAGGGTCATCGAGCTCCTCTGCAGTCGCTGCGGTCGCCGCTACAGCACTAGCCCTAGGCCATAAACTGCAGTTAGAGGATATCATAAGGTTGGCTATGTCCGCTGAGCGCATCGTACATAAAAACCCTTCAGGTATCGATGTTCAGGTCTCTGCAAGAGGCGGCATACTTTTATTCACAAGAGGTTCTCAGCCGGAACCTATACAGCTGAAGAATAAAGTGAGTTTTGTAGTAGCTTCCACGGGTGTGGAGAGAGAAACAGGCGAGCTAGTAGAGCGTGTTAGGCTGTGGAGAGAACAAAACCCCTCCCTTTTCAACTCTTTGGTTGACTCAGCAACCATCCTATCAAGATGCTGTGCAGAATCGTTGATCTCAGGTGACATAAAGAGGGCTGGTGCGATCCTCAACTTCTTCCACACTACGTTGAGCTGGCTGGGGATCTCGATAAAGAAGATCGAGCAAATAGTCGAAGCAGCCCTATCATCCCCCTCGGCGCTAGGCGCGAAGCTGACGGGAGCAGGAGGAGGCGGTAGTGTGATCATACTATGCTCAGAAGAGGGTGTAGAAGATGTTGTCAGATCGGTCTCCAAAGTAGCCTCAGAAACCTTCGTAACACCTCTACCTAACAACGGGGTGAAGACTTGGATCGAGAAGAGTTAGCGCTGGTCAAGATAGGCGGCTCAGTAATCACAGATAAGAGCAGACCCTTCTTCCTCAACCACAACCACCTAGATAGACTTACCTCCGCATTAGCATCCTATGGGGGTAGGCTGGTGATAGTGCACGGAGGCGGCTCCTATGCACACCCCATAGCGAAAAAATACGGCTTAACACCTGAACCAGTTAAAATCGACCCTAAAGGCGTTACTCTCACACGCCTAGCTGTCTTAACCCTGCATAACGAGATCGTGCTAAGTTTACTCAAAGCAGGTGTCTCTGCATACAGCATTCAGCCGCTCTGCCTTCTACAAGGAAGCACAGCTGAGATTCTTAACGCTGTCCTCTCCAGCGACTTAACACCAGTCACATATGGCGATGTAATCTCAACCGAAGAAGGCTCTTATGTCATATCCGGAGATACACTTATGCGCATTATAGCAAGCAGCCTTAGGCCTCACAGAGTAGTGTTCATAGTCGATGTTGACGGGCTCTACGATACAAACCCGAAGAGCGGTAGACTACTTAAAGAAGTCTCTCCAAACTGGTTACCTCAGCATACTGGTGAAGCTGGCCTCGACGTCACCGGCGGGATTGTGGGAAAGGTTAAAGAAGCCCAGAAGATCGCTTCGATGGGCTTAGACGTATACTTTGTAAATGGGCTTTACCCTGAAAGAGTTTTAAAGGCATTACGCGGAGAGGAGACCATAGCCACACGTGTGTCTAGAAGGGTAGAATCTTGAGGGAAGACGAGAAAGAGATCATAGCGAAGAGGAAGCTGGACGGACTAAAAATCCCTCTAGAGCGAGATGTCCAAGCCCGCACAGCAACAACCCTTCTGGAGTGTGTGCATCTGATCCATAACGCATTGCCTGAAATAGACTTCAACGAGATAGACACGTCAACGACCTTTCTGAACCATAGATTCGGAGCACCTATACTAATAGATGCGATGACAGGCGGTACACCTGAAGCGGCGAAGGTTAACGCGAATCTAGCGGCTGCTGCAGAGCGGCTGAACCTAGGTATGGTGCTCGGAAGCCAAAGAGCAGCACTACTTGGTGAAGACCTAGCAGAAACCTACAGGGTGGCTAGGAATGAAGGGCCCAGCATCTTTCTGGCAGCCAACATAGGCGGAGCGCAGCTCGCAAGAGGTCTAAGTTTAGACGATATTAAGAAGCTGATCGATATTGTGAAGGCGGACGCACTTGTAGTCCATCTTAACCCGTTGCAGGAGCTCATACAACCAGAAGGTGAACCAACCTACAAAGGGGTTCTAGCCAAGATACGCGAGCTGACTAAACAGCTGAGCCTACCAGTTATAGTTAAGGAAGTAGGTTGCGGGCTGTCCAAAGAAGTAGCCCTAAAGCTAGAGCTGGCTAATGTAGCAGCATTGAATGTAGCTGGTGCTGGTGGAACAAGCTGGGCTGGTATAGAACACCACCGTGCACGAGAAGCTGAAGCTGATCAGAAGGCTGAGCTAGGCGAGATCTTCTGGGACTGGGGGATACCGACAGCTGCTGCTCTTATCGAAGTTGTTAAAGCTGTTAAGATCCCTGTAGTAGCCTCAGGAGGCATCAGAACTGGTTTAGATGCCGCCAAATGTGTCGCTCTGGGTGCAGCGCTGAGCGGGATGGCCTACCCTCTCCTTAAAGCGGCTGTCGTTTCTAAAGAAGAATTGGAAAATACGCTTAAAAAGATAATCCTCCAATTTAAGGCGACCATGTTTCTAGTAGGTGCCAGAAGTGTCAGCGAGCTTAGAAACGTCCGAAAGGTTATCACACAGCCTCTAAAAGACTGGTTAACAGAGCGATAAAGGTTATCAATAACAAGCGCGTATCTCCGGTGATCTGAATTGGAGTGGGGTATGAGGAATAGGTTAGCTCAACTGATCCAGAAGGATGGGCGTGCACTCTTCCTACCAATAGACCACGGCTACTTTCAAGGACCTACTACGAGACTCGAAGAGCCTGGTAAGACTGTGGCGCCACTAATGCCTTACGCCGACGCAATTATGCTTACACGTGGTGTACTTCGCTCCTGCATAGATCCAACGAACACCAAACCCATAATACTAAGAGTCTCAGGCGCAGTTAGCGTTATAGGCGAAGACCTCTCCAATGAGAGCATCATAACATCCGTGAAAGAGGCGATAAGACTAAACGCCTCAGCAGTCTCTCTATCCATCTTCGTAGGCCACAAATATGAACACCAATCACTAAAGAATCTAGCCACACTCGTCGATGAATGCGAAGATTACGGTATACCAGTTATGGCTGTTACAGCCGTAGGTAAGGAGCTTGAGAAGCGTGAAGCGAGATATCTCGCATTAAGCGCTAGGATTGCTGCTGAACTAGGTGCGAGAATAGTGAAAACATACTACTGCAAGGAAGGCTTTGAGAAGGTCGTTAGAGGCTGTCCAGTACCGGTAGTTATAGCAGGGGGCCCGAAGGTTGATTCAGAGCTCGAGGTCTTCGAGTGGATCTATGACGCCCTTCAGAAGGGAGCGATCGGTGTAAATCTTGGTAGAAACATCTGGCAGCATGACTACCCAGTTGCGATGATAAGGGCTATCAGAGCGATAATCCACGAAAACCACACGCCAAAGGAAGCGCTCGAGCTGTTTGAGAGAGTTAAGCGAGGCGGCTAAAAGGGTCTTTCGCGGTTGCGTGTAGCGGTCTACTACAGCAATCAAGATATCCGTATTGAGGAAGTCGAAGTGCCAAAGATAGGTGCAGGAGAGCTCCTCATCAGAACAGAGGCTTGTGGAATCTGCGGCACAGATATCTTAGAATGGTACCGCAAGAAGAGAGCACCCGTTGTACTTGGTCACGAAGCTACAGGCGTTGTTGTGGAAGTAGGTGAAGGTGTAACAGCCTATAAGCCTGGAGACAGGGTCTTCGTCTCACACCACGTCCCTTGCGGGGTATGCAGATACTGCTTATCCGGTAAGGAGACCGCGTGTGAAACACTACACACAACCAACTACTACCCAGGCGGCTTCTCACAATACATCAGGGTGCCGAAGATAAACGTGGAAAAGGGAACATATCTGCTTCCAGACTCGGTTTCTTTTGATGAAGGCGTCTTCATAGAGCCTTTAGGATGTGTTATACGTGGGCAGAGAGTAGCGGGGTTAAAGAAGGATGACACCTTTCTCATCCTTGGTAGTGGTGTAGCAGGTCTTCTACACCTACAGCTAGCCCGCCTTAAAGGCGTCTCCAAGATCATCGCCACAGACATCAGTGAAAAAAAGTTAGAACACGCTAAACGCTTGGGTGCAGATTTAACTATAAACGCTCGCAAAGAAGACGTTGAGCAGGCTCTCCTCCGCTTTAACGGTAGGAAGGCTGATAAGGTTGTGCTCTGCACAGGTGCTCCATCAGCTTATGAAGATGCTATAAGGTGTGTGGATAGAGGAGGCACCGTTCTATTTTTTGCGGTGCCTGACCCATCTTACAGACCATACATCCCTTTGACAGAGTATTGGAGAAATGAGGTAACTTTAACTACTTCGTATGGTGCTGCGCCTAGAGATCTTGAGGAGGCTCTTAAGATTGTTTCCAGCAGAGCCTTAGAGTTAGGTTGTTTGATCTCTCACCGTCTACCTCTCGCTGAGACTGCCTTGGGGTTTAGACTCGTCGTCGAGGGTGAGTCGCTTAAGGTTGTGATAAATCCAAACAGGTAGGTGTATCGTCTGCGCTACCTTTAATAGTGCTCTTTAGGCAGTAAGTGGGCGGTTGGTTAAGATAGTAGCTGATGTTATGAGGAGGAATGTTGAGTGGATAAACCCGACTGAAAACCTTAGGGTAGCTTCTACTATTCTTGGTGAAAAGCATATCGGAAGTTTGGTGGTGATGGGTAGCGTCGGTCCAATCGGTCTTCTTACAGAGACTGACATAATATGGAAGGTCATCGCATTGAATCGAGACCTCTCCACAACTCTAGCGCTGGAGGTTATGTCCATCTCCTTTGGCCGCATAGGTGCGGATGCTTCTCTGAAGGAGGCTGCGAAGATGATGCTTGAGAAGAAGAAGCGGCTGCTGGTCTTCGAGGGTGATAGGCTGATAGGGATTGTTACCGCAACCGATCTTGTCAAAGGTATCGCTGAAGCTGATTTGGCTGTTGGTGTTGAGGGGGTTATGTCTAAGAAGATCTTCTGTTTGGATGAGAATGCGACGGCTCTAGAGGCTGCTCAGATGATGGCTGATAAGAGGATAGGTAGCGTCATCGTCACAAGGGATGATGAGCCCTACGGCATCTTTGCTGAGCGTGACATTATCACGAAAGTGGCTGCGCGGAACTTACCCTTCACAACCCAGCTAAAGTTTCTACTTTCAACACCTCTGATCACAGCGCTAGTCAACACTACCATAAGTGAGGCAGCTAAGATTATGGTGGAGAAGGGCATTAAGCGGCTTCCACTTCTCCAAGGAGAGGATTTTGTGGGTATAGTTACGGCTCGAGACCTAGTAGAAGCTTACGCGAAAACCCCGTAGAGGCTCAGATGTGTTGGCAGATGAAAAGCTTATCCTCTAATGTAGTGTTAAAGGTTTCCTCACCATTGTTATGTAAAGTTGATTAGGAAAGTTTTTATCTCCCTCCATAGTTGTCACTCAGTAGCTAAAGAAGTGAAAACCTTTGTCACACAGCGGGAAGAAGCCTCTGCAATGCCTTCAGAAGGCGATTAACAAGCATATCTCTGTGAAGCTGAAGAGTGACCTGGAGTATCGAGGGAAGATGGCCAATGTCGATAGCTACATGAATGTTATCCTTGTGGATGCGCAGGAGTATTCGAAGGGTGTGCTTTCTGCCCAATTCGGCAAAGTGGTTATACGAGGCAATAACGTGCTGTTCATCAAATTCGAAGACGATATATAATCGTTGGGAAGATGGGTTGGTGATGTCCTTCCTGCATACTGAGGAACTTAAAGCTTCTCCTGTTTCTGAGCTCGAAGTGGAGATTGTTGAGAGGAAGGGTGTCGGCCACCCAGACAGCCTTATAGATGGGGCTTGTGAAGCCGTTTCGTTAAGCCTCTGCGAATACTATCTTAGAGAGTTCGGCACAATACTGCACCACAACGTGGATAAGGGGCTGCTTGTTGGTGGTAGGTCTCAGCCTAGATTCGGTGGGGGTGAGGTTATAGAGCCTATCTATATCCTCATCGCTGGTAGATCTACTTCGTTTATAAGCAAGGGGTCTGAAACTATTTCTGTGCCGATTGGTGGTATAGCTCTCACATCGGTGAAGGATTATCTTAAGAGGGCTGTGAGGCATCTAGATGTGGAGAGGCACGTTGTTGTGGATTATAGGATAAAGCAGGGTTCTCAGGATCTAATGTCGGTCTTCAGCGGGTCGAAGAGTGTGCCTTTGGCGAATGATACTTCTATAGGTGTGGGTTATGCCCCTCTTACGCCCACTGAGGAACTCGTTTTGCAGACTGAGAAGCTGCTGAACTCTGAGCGGGTGAAGAAGATGCTTCCTGAGACTGGCGAGGACATCAAAGTCATGGGGTTTAGGAGGGGTAAGACGCTGAACCTTACTGTGGCTGTTGCTACTGTGAGTGGGTTGATCCCTGATGCTTCCCATTATGAGAGTGTTATGGAGGATGTAAGTAACTTGATTAAGGATCTCGCCGCCAAACAGAGTGAGCTCGAAGTAGTAGTTAAAGTGAATACTGGTGATATTAAGGCTACTGGGAGCTACTACTTGACCGTGACTGGGACGTCTGCTGAGGCTGGGGATGATGGGAATACAGGTAGGGGGAATCGTGCTAATGGTCTCATAGCGCCTATGCGCCAGTATTCTATGGAGGCTACTGCGGGTAAGAATCCGGTTAATCACACTGGTAAGATCTATCAGGTTGTTGCGCAGAGGGCTGCAAATAGGATTTTTGGTGAGGTGAGCGGGGTTAGGGAGGTTTATGTGCGTTTATTGAGTAGGATTGGTTCGCCTATCTCTGAGCCTCAGGTTGCAAGCGCTGCTCTAGTGCTTGAGAGGGGTAGGAGTCTGGGTGCTGTGAAGGGTGATGTTGAAGGTATAATGTTGGAGGAGTTGGGCAAGATTTCTCAGGTTACTGAGATGATTAGGCGTGGGGAGGTAACGCTCTTCTAACCGTAGACTTCGACCCTGTCTCTCCAGCCTCTGACGTAGAAGGACGCTTCTTCAAGCGGGCACTCTATCTTGAATCTTCTTCCGAAGAATCTGAGTATGTTTGCTACATCTCTATCTAGGAGGATTTCTGCGTTGGGGTGGTTCTTTTCCACTGCTTGAGGCCAGTCTATGATCCATATCTTTGGGTCTTCGCAGAGGATGTTGAATTCGCTTAGGTCTGCGTTTATGACTCCTGCTTCGGTGTATGCTTTGCGAATGTTCTTCAGGATCTCTTTTAGCGTCTTCTTTGGGTCTTTGAGTTCTTTGTAGTCTACGAGTAGTCTGCCGTGAAGCCTCTTCATGAGTAGCGCGTGTCTTTCGCGTGCTATGATCTCTGGTACTGAGACGCCTACTTTGAGTAGTTTGCTGACCGCTTCTGCTTCTTTTTTGGCTGCGTTGATGTTCACCTTTAGCCAGTGGTGGTGTGCAAGGTCTTCGGAGTAGCTTCGTTTGACTCTTATCGCTCTGAAGCTTATTCGCCCTATTCTGTAGAATTTGATGGCGTAGAGGTTGCCCGAGTCGTCTGCGGCTTCGTACACGTCTGCTTCTTTGCCTACGCCTATCATCGAGCCTATTCCGCTTATGAGGTTACGTTTGACGAAGCCTCTTAGCGCTAGGGCGTCTAGCCCTGCTGAGACTAAGGTTGCGCCTTTTGAGGTGAGGTGTATGAGCTTGAGTTGGTCGAGTTTCTTGGCTCTGAACTTTACTTCATCGATGTGTAGGTGTGTGGCTTTGGAGAGGTAGTCGAAGGGTACGACTTCGTAGGCGTCGAGTGCTCTTTCGAGGGCTGCGAGCACGCTCCACTCTTCTGGCTCTAGTGTTTTGAGGGTTTGGGCTGCGATGTGGGTTGTTGACATGCTGTTACCTCTTGGTTGCGCGCATTTTGCGTCGCTGCTTGAGGTTTAGATGAGTGGGTTATTTAGTTTGATGCTTAGGGTGCAGATAATACAAACGGTCCAAGTGGATCAGAAACACACGCGTGGAGAGGGTTGGGCTAATTCCTACTCTACTGCGAATACTTCGATCATAGGCATTTCAGGCGACCTTGGATTCGGGGTAAGCCTCCTCGTGCTCGGCTCGATTATCAAATCTAACCTTTCAAGCACGATCTGACCGATAAGAGGCTGTGCCCCCTCCTCCTCAGCCAACACATCAAAATTACCCACCCTGCCCATCAACTCTACTCTCACCACACCATACACCTCTTTCTCCTTCACACTTCCATCAGCATACTTCACCTTCACATCCTCAACCTTCTTCAGACCAAGCATCTTAACCAAACTCTTAGGCAACACTACCATCGTAGCGCCACTGTCAACAACTGCTTCTACTTCAACAGACCTCTCAGGATCAAAGGAGTTTGTAAACCTAACCTTCTCAACAACCTTACCCAACTTAACCCACTTTCAACCACACTATCTGAACCAACAGAAACACATTAAGTTTTCGGCAACAAACACGTTGGAGAAGGGTTTACTACCCACTCTTACTTGAGCTATGTGGCTAGTGGGTAGTGTGCGCAGATATGCCCCTACCAATAGGGAAAGTACCCCCAAACATACTACAATCCCTAGTCCTAAGAAGAACAGGAGCACCATCACCACTCCTGAAAGTCAAACCCAGAATCGGTTTAGACGTCGCAGTAATAGCGCTTAAAGACATCTACCTAATCCTATCTTCAGACCCAATAACTGGGGTAGCTGAAGAGATAGGCTGGTACGCTGTAAACGTTGCTGCGAATGACGTAGCCACAGCAGGCGCCAAACCCATGTTCCTGCAATCAGTCATACTACTCCCAGAAGGCTCGGAAGCATCCACGCTTAAGCAGATAACAACAGACATGCACAGAGCAGCAAAAAAGATAGGACTAACCATAACAGGAGGGCACACAGAAACAGTAAAAGACCTCAAAAGACCCATAATCATATCAACCTGCATCAGCATAGCGGAGAGCTATGTAACAGCAGCAGACGCAAAACTAGGCGACGTAATCCTAATGACTAAAGCAGCAGCCCTAGAAGGAACATCAATCCTAGCCAGACACGACAAAACACTCAAAGACCTACCAAAAAACACAAGAAGAGAAGCAGTAAACCTAGCCAAAAAGATCAGCATAGTAGAGGAAGCCGTAGAAGCCTACTCAACAGGCTACGTTCACGCCATGCACGACCCAACCGAAGGAGGAATAATAGGAGGGCTATGCGAAATGGCAGAAGCATCCAAACTAGGCTTCATAGTCCACAAAGCAAAGATCCCCATACGAGATGTAACAAAAAAGATATGTCAACTCAAAGGCATAGACCCCCTCCGCCTAATAAGCTCAGGAGCCCTACTACTCGCCGTAGACCCAAAAGGCGTAGAAGAGGTCAAAAAGAGGCTCACAGCGAAAGGCATACCAGTAGCAGAAATAGGCAGATTCACACCATCCAAACGCATACTCATAGATGAACAGGGCAAAAAACACATCCTACCAAAAACCGTAATTGACGAGCTTTGGAGAATAGAGGAAGATGTAGGATGAGCAACCCCCTCCTCAAAGAAACCCTGCTAAAGTTTGTAGAGGAAGACGCACCCTGGGGAGACCTGACCACCGAACTAACCATAAACCCAGAAACTGAAGCCAAAGGTAAGATATTAGCGAAGGCAAGCGGCGTCTTCGCAGGCACAGAGGAAGTCGAAACACTAGCCTCGCTCTTAAACCTCAAAACTAGGATGAAGATCAGAGACGGGGAGAGATTCGAAGCAAACACAATACTAGGTGAGATTATAGGAAAAGCCAAAAACATACTCCTCATTGAGAGAACCCTCCTAAACCTCCTATCACACATGTGCAGCATAGCAACCGCCACCAGAGCAGCAACAGACCTCATCAAATCAAAAGGATTACAGACACGCATAGCAGCCACCAGAAAGACCCACCCAGGCCTAAGACTCTTCGAAAAGAAGGCTGTCAAGATCGGAGGGGGAGACACACACAGAATGGACCTATCATCTATGGTGCTGATTAAAGACAACCACATCAACTTATGCGGCAGCGTCGGCGAAGCGGTCAAGAGGGCGAGAGCGGTCTCCAGCTTCACAACAAAGATTGAAGTTGAAGTAAGATCGTTAGCCGAAGCGTTAGAGGCTGCGGAGGCTGGTGCTGACATAATTATGCTCGACAATATGCCGCTAGAAGGTGTCAAAGAAGTCGTAGAAGAATTTGAGCGAAGGGGCCTGCGAAACAGGGTTCTGCTAGAAGCCTCCGGCGGAATAAACCAAACAAACTTCCTCGACTACGCGCAAGCCGGTGTGGACGTAATCTCTATGGGCAGCCTAACCATCTCGCCTCAACCGCTCGACATCAGCCTAGAAGTGGAACCATACAAAGGTGAAGAAGATGCCTAAAAAGATGCGTATAGGGATCATCGGCTGCGGAGCAATAGGAAGCGAGATCGCCAAAGCGATAGACGAAGGGCTCATACCAAGTGCCAAGCTGAAGGCGGTCCTAGACAAGGACCCCCAATCAGCAAAAAAGCTCAACACACAACTCAAAAAGAAGATCAAGGTGGTCAAGACCATCAACCAACTCCTAAAAGCAGGAGTAGACCTAGTAGTAGAAGCTGCTTCACAGCAAGCAGTAAAAGAATACGCTGAAAAGATTCTGAAGAGCAGAAAAGACCTACTCATACTAAGCGTAGGCGCGCTGCTAGACAACACACTACTCCAAAACCTACTTAAGCTCTGCCAAAAGCACAGGAACAGAATCTACGTGATCTCAGGCGCCCTAGGTGGAATTGATGCGATAAAAGCAGCAAGCATAGTAGGCTTCACAGATCTAACCCTAACGACTCACAAACACCCAAACGCACTAGCCTCATCACCCTACTTTACTGAAAGAGGGTTAGATCCAAAGAGCATCACTCAACCAACCCTACTCTACGAGGGCAGCGCCTCGGAAGCGGTAAGGCTCTTCCCAGCCAATGTAAATGTAGCAGCAACATTAGCACTCGCAGCCCAACCAAAAGAGCCTCTCATACGTGTAGTGGCAGACCCAACCATAGACGTAAACATACACGAGTTAGTTGCGAAGGGCGAATTCGGTGAAATAACCATAGTGATGAAGAACACACCATCATCGACGAACCCTAAGACGAGCTACATTGCAGCCCTATCAGCAATTTCAGCCCTACGAAGCATCTGCAGCTCCGGGGTTAAAGTAGGCATATAAGGGGCAAATTAGAACAACTCATCCAACCCTCAAGGTTTATGTTGCCGAAAACCGCCTCCTTTTATCCGACACCCACCACAAAACAATATGTGCAGACCGCAAAACTCACATATAACATCGTCGAGGAGATAAAATACTGGAAGAAGGTTAGAGAAGCAACTATCTTAGCGCACAACTACCAGCTACCAGAGGTGCAAGATGTAGCAGACTACGTAGGCGACTCACTAGAATTAGCCAGATATGCAGCAAACACAACCGCCAAGACCATAGTGCTCTGCGGCGTAAAGTTCATGGCTGAAACAGCAGCCATACTCAACCCAGACAAAACCGTACTCATACCAGATCTGAACGCAGGCTGCTCACTATGCGATACCATAAACGTAGAGCAGCTCAGAGCCTGGAAGAAGAAGCACCCAGACGCAGTCATAGTAGCGTACGTAAACACCACCGCAGAAGTAAAGGCCGAAAGCGACTACTGCTGCACATCCAGCAACCTCCTCAAAGTTATAGAAGCCATACCGAAAGAGAAGGAGATCCTCTTCCTACCAGACATGTTCCTCGGTGCATACGCTGAAGCCAAACTTGGGCGTAGGCTTCACATATGGATGGGTGAATGCCACGTCCACGCAGGCATTAGACCGGAAGATATTGACGCTATGAAAAGAAGGCATCCTGACGCCAAACTTCTGATACACCCTGAGTGCGGCTGTGTCAGCCAATGCCTCTACTTCTGCTCGCCAGACGGATCTAACGGGGTCTCAGTGTTATCCACGAGTGGCATGCTGAGGGAGGCTAAAACCTCGCCGGCCAAAGAGTTCATAATAGCGACTGAAGTCGGTCTCTTACATCGATTAAAGAAAGAAAACCCAGATAAAAAATTCATACCGGTCAAGGAGGACGCGGTCTGCAAATACATGAAGATGATAACCCTAGACAAAGTCCTTACATCGCTTAAAGAAATGGTCTACGTAGTCAAAGTCGACGAGGAGGTCGCTAGAAGAGCGAGGGTAGCGATAGAGAGGATGCTGCAGATCACCTAACAAGCACCAGAAGGAAGCGAGCAAGTTTTTCAGAGAGCGGGTAAGGTAAAGTATTTATTTAGTGGTGTGACGGGTCAAGTCTAGATTGGGGTTCCATATTGCCAGAATCCGGCTACAGCTTCAAAGAATACGACCCTCTCATACACGTGCGCGCCAGTAGGCGCGAAGTAGATGTTAGCCCAAAGGCTGCAACCGAGGTCTGCGCCTTTATAAAAGGTAAGACTCTTCCTGAGGCAAAGCGTCTATTAGAGGAGGTTATCGCGAAGAAGCGTGTCGTGCCTTTTAGAAAGTATAAAAGAGATTTGGGCCATAAATCCGGTTTAGAGAAGTTTTATGCTGGAAGATACCCTGTTAAAGCCGCCAAAGAGGTGCTTGCTGCTCTTGAAAACTTGGAGGCGAACGCAGAATTCAAAGGGTTTGATACCGATAATCTTATTATAGTGCACGCTGCTGCGCAACGAGGTAGAAAGGTTAGGAGTTACATACCTAGGGCCTTCGGGCGCTCAAGCCCCAGCTTCAACACACTAACCCACATCGAGGTTGTAGGTAAGGTGGTCTAGATATGTCTGCCATCAAAAACGTGATGAAGAGCTATATACGGAATGCCGAGATCGACGAGTTTCTTCAGCAAGAGCTGGCTGACGCTGGATACGGTGCATCAGACATACTTAAGACACCTATCGGTACGAGGATCACAGTCTACGTCACAAGACCCGGTTTAGTAATCGGTAGAAGGGGCCTAGGGATCAAAGAGCTGACAGAAAAGCTAGAGAAAAAGTTCAACCTACCGAACCCACAGATCTCAGTCGCAGAAGTCGAGATACCTGAGCTGAACCCCCTCATAATGTGCAAAAGAATAGCGCAGATGGTTCAAAAAGGCACACCCTTCAGAAGGGCTGCCCTCTGGGCGCTGAACTCTATTATGGCTGCTGGAGCGATGGGTGCTGAGATTAAGATCGCTGGTAAGCTGAGGAGCGAGAGGGCGAACTTTGAGAAGTATCGAGCAGGGGTTCTGCCGAAAAGCGGCGATCCAGCTGAGAAGATGGTGAGGGAGGCTACTACACACGTGTTGCTGAAGATGGGGCTCTACGGCATCAAAGTTAAGATCGCGCTAAAAGACCTTGTGCCCCCGGAGTTTGAGTTAAAAGAAGGAGGTGGAGAGGTTGGCCAAGCTCAAGCCAGCTGAGTTGAGGAAGATGGATTACAAGGAGTTGGCGTCTAAAGCGCAGGAGCTCAGAAGCGAGCTTCTTCGCCTACGAACAGCAGCGGCTAGAGGCACGCTTAGGAAGGAGTCTGGCAAGATTAGAAGTGTTAGGCGAACTCTAGCTAGAGTTCTGACCATAATGAGGGAGAAGGAGCTAGCTGGCAAGTGAGGCGGAGGTAGATGAAGATAAAACCATCAAATATCTTGGCGCATGAGTTGATCGGGCTTGACGTCAAAGTGGTAGATAGCCGAGACTCCACACTTAACAACGTCGAAGGTATGGTCGTCTACGAAACCAAGAAGACGCTACAGATCTATTCTGCTGGGCGTATAAAGACGCTACCGAAGGATGTTTGCAGATTTGCCTTCCAGCTGCCTCAAGGTGTTGTGGAGGTTGAAGGAGCTAAGCTCGTAGCGAGGCCTGAAGATAGGGTAAAGAGGTTGAAGGTGAGGGTTAAATGAGGCGCATAGGAATAGATGTTGAACCACCTAAGAAGAGCTGCACAGACGAGCTATGTCCTTTCCACGGTAAACTTAGTATAAGGGGTAGGTTGATAAAAGGTAAAGCGGTAAGCGTTAAAGCGAAGAACACAGTGGTTGTGGAGAAGGAGTATCTTCACTACATCCCCAAGTATATGAGGTATGAGCGGAGGAGGAGCAAGATTCACGCCCATCTACCGCCTTGCATCGATGTAAAAGAGGGGGATACTTTGCAGATAGCCGAATGCAGACCTCTGGCGAAATCGGTTGCCTTTGTGGTCATAAGTAAGGAGAGTGAGTAGGTTGTCTAAGTCACGCGCGGTTTCAGCTAAAGGTGTGGCTGAGTTCAAGCTATACATAACTAAAGCCATACCAGCTAACGCCATACTCAATTGCGCGGACAACACTGGTGCAAAGACGCTTAAACTCGTTCAAGTAACTAAGTTTAAAGGTAGGCTTAGGAGAATCCCCGCAGCCGCTGTGGGTGATCATGTTACTGTTGTTGTTAAGAAGGGCAATCCTGAGCTGCGTAAACAGGTCTTCGGCGCGGTTATAGTTAGGCAGAAGTATCCTATAAGAAGGGCTAGTGGTCTAAGGGTGAGCTTTGAGGACAACGCTGCTGTACTAGTTACACCTGAGGGCGACCTTAAAGGTACTGACATAAAGGGTCCTGTGGCTGCTGAGGCTGCTGAGAGGTGGCCTAGGATAGCTAACCTAGCGCCTATGATTGTGTAGTGGTGTGATATATGGTGAGCAGAGCTACTCTTAAAACGCTTCCTCATCACAAGCGTGGTAAGATGCTTTCAGCACACCTCTCAGACGAGCTTAGGGCAAAGTATGGGACAAGATCTCTTCCAATAAGGAAAGGTGATACCGTTAAGATTATGCGTGGTGAATACGCGGGTGTAGAGGGCAAGGTCATCGCAGTGTATCGTGAAATGGGTAGAATAGCAGTGGAAGGGGTGACACGGGAGAAGATCGCTGGTGGCACAGCACCAGTAAAGATACACGCCTCCAAAGTTATGATTACAGCCCTCAACCTAGACGACAAATGGAGACAGAAGATACTTGAGCGCAGAGGAGGTGCAAAGAAAGTTGGGTAAGATGGGCGGCTCAAATAGGGCGAAGAGATCTACCGCCCCACCTTTCTGGCCTATACCCAGAAAAGTGAAAGAATTCACGATCAAAACAAGCCCAGGCCCACATGGCAAGGACAGAAGCTATGCTCTTGGTGTGCTAATTAGAGATGTGCTTCACCTAGTTAACACTTACCGTGAAGCTAGGTTCGTTGCAAATTCTGGTAAGGTGCGTGTAGATGGCGTAGTTAGGCGTGACCTTGATTTTCCTGTTGGTTTGATGGATGTTAT
The DNA here is from genome assembly GCA_011605775.1 of Nitrososphaerota archaeon. Lineage (NCBI taxonomy): Archaea > Thermoproteati > Nitrososphaerota > Nitrososphaerota archaeon. The sequence goes on from JAAOZN010000008.1 coordinate 31,853, forward strand.
AGAGTTTGATGGTTTGGGTAAGGTTTATCGTCTTGTTCCTCGTGATGGAAAACCGCTGGAGCCGATTGAGATACCTGTGGAGGAGAAGAGCCTCAAGCTCTGTAAGATAATTAATAAGGTTACTGTTCGGGGTGGTGTCATACAATACACCTTGCACGATGGGCGCTGTATATTGGATAGGGAAGACCTCGCGCTTAGGGTTGGTGATGCCTGTTTAATAGAAGTCCCTTCACAGAAGATTATAAATACCGTAAGTATGAAGAAAGGTGTACGTGTGCTGGTTATCGGTGGTGAGCGTGCTGGTCTCCAAGGCTACATCGAGGAGCTCAAGCCAGGAACGTTTACTAGAAAACCTATGGCTACTCTCAATATAGGTACAGAAAGTGTAGAACTACCTACCAGCCTGCTTATGCCAGTGGGGGGAGACAGACCACTCATATACGTAGGAGGTTAGTGAGCCCATGTCAACGGTTCAAATCACCGAAAATCCTATGCGCAGAATGAGGGTAGAAAAAGTTGTGGTAAACATAGGGGTAGGTAAGTCAGGTGAACCGCTTCAGAGAGCTTCAATGGTGCTAGAGGAGCTCTTTGGACAGAAACCGAGTGTTAGAAAAGCGAGGAAGACGATAAGGGACTTCGGGGTCAGAAGAGGAGAGCCGATAGGCGTCGTTGTGACGCTGAGAGGAGAAAGGGCCGTCGAGGCTTTAAAGAGGCTTCTTCAAGCAAAAGGCAATACCATCCCCGCCTCTAGCTTTGACGAAAACGGAAGCGTATCCTTCGGGATAAAGGAGCATATAGATATCCCTGGTGTGAAATACAAACCTGAGTTAGGCATTTTCGGCATGAACGTTTCAGTATTCATTACAAGACCTGGCTACCGAGTGATGTATCGTAAGCGCGCCCCCTCTAAAGTTGGAAGTGCACATAGGGTCAAAAAAGAGGAAGCTATAGAATTCCTGAAGTCAAATTTTGGTGTGGAGGTGGTTTAAGTTGAAAGAGAGGCACGGCAAACCTAGGAAGTTCGGTAAAGGCGCTCGTTGGTGCAAAAGATGCGGGCAGTATAATGCTCTCGTAAGAAAATATAATCTCACCCTGTGTAGACAGTGCTTCAGAGAGGTCGCTGAAAAGCTAGGCTTCAAGAAATATGAGTAGGTGGTGGCTATGCCTGCGCAAAACGTGCTCGCGAACCTCTTCTCAACAATCTACAACAACGAAATGAGAAATAAGAAGGAATGCATCGTCATACCAGCCTCCAAGCTAGCTAGCGAGGTACTTAGAACGATGCAGCGCTACAAGTATATAGGTGAGTTTGAGTTTATTGATGATGGGTTAGCGGGTAAGTTCAGAATTCAGCTGCTTGGGCGAATCAATAAATGCGGTGTTATCACGCCTCGGTTTAGCGTCTCTAAGAATGAATTTAGCAAATGGGAGCAGAGGTTCCTACCAGCCGTTGGTGTAGGAATACTAATAGTTACAACACCAAAAGGTGTGATGTCACACTACGAAGCCGTGGAGAAAGGTGTAGGGGGTAGGCTTCTTGGCTACGTCTACTAAACCCTTAACCGAAGAGGTCAAGCTGCCAGAGGGTGTAAAGGCTAACCTAGAAGGCTACGTACTCCACATCAAGGGTCCGCTTGGGACTGTAAGTAGGGACTTCTCGAAGATACCTGTTAATCTTAAGGTTGAGGGTAATAAGGTGCTCATCTCGGTGCCTTCTAGTAGGAGGCGTGATAAGGCAGTGTTAGGAACAGCCAGATCTATAGTTTCAAATATGGTGACTGGTGTTACGAAAGGATTCACCTACAAGCTTAAGATAGTTTACGCTCACTTCCCCATAACGGTTAGGGTTAAGGATAAAACCGTTTATATTGAGAACTTCTATGGTGAGCGCAGCCCGAGGACCGCAGAGATCGTAGGCGACTGTAAAGTTCAGGTGCAGGGTGAAGATGTGATAGTCACTGGCATAAACAAAGAGCACGTAGGTGCAACCGCGGCAAACATAGAGCAGGCTACGAAGATTAAAAGAAAGGATCAGCGCGTATTCTTGGATGGCATCTACATCTATGAGAAGGTGGTAAACCCATGAGTGGTAGAGCTGACATCAAAGAACTACTCAAACTTCGGGAAGAGATCGCATCGAGGCGCCCAAGTTTTGTTAGGCAAGAGTGTTGGAGGTATAAGAGGGTTAAGCCATCATGGCGTAAACCTAAGGGTATAGATAGTAAGATGAGGCTTCGAGTTAAAGGTTGGCCTAAGATAGTGAAGATCGGTTACAGAGGACCAGCGGCCGTTAGGGAGCTGCATCCAAGCGGCTTTAGAGATGTGCTTGTGTATAACGCTTCTGACCTAGAGCGCCTTAACCCAGAAACGGACGCTGCTAGAATAGCCCATACGGTAGGTGCTAGAAAGAGGATGGAGATACTAGCGAAGGCGAAAGAGTTGGGCATAAAGGTTCTTAACCCAACTGGTGTGAAACGAGGAGGCTAGGTCTATGGATCTCAGCGCAAAGAAGAGGCTTGCCGCAGAAGTATTGAAGGTTGGGGTGAGTAGAGTTAGGTTCGACCCTGATGCAGCGGAAGAGATAGCGGACGCCATAACCCGAGCCTCCATAAGAGATTTGATCAAAAAAGGTGTGATCTGGGCTGAGCCTAAAAAGGGTGTATCGAGAGGCAGGCACCGCTTGGATAAAAAGAAGTCTAAACGCGGGCCAGGCAGCAAAAAAGGCGCTAAAACCGCTAGAGCTGGTAAGAAGGAGCTGTGGGTTACCCGTGTAAGGGCGTTGAGACGTAGACTCAAGTTGCTTAGAGATAGAGGTGTTATAACAGGTAAAGTCTTTGACCAGCTGTACCGTCAGATCAAAGGCGGGCAGGTAAGAAGCATACGCCATCTAAACGAGTTGGTTAAAGAAGTGAGTAAAGCATGAGCGCAGCGAAAAGCTATATACCTATCTTCAGAAGGAGGAGAGAAGGTAAGACCGATTACAGAAAAAGGAGGCTCCTATTATACGGTAGAAAACCCTTCCTCACAGTTCACATAAGCAATTACACCATATATGGTCAGATACATGAAGCAAAGATAGGTGGCGACATAGTTCTAACCTCGGCTAACTCGAAGGAGCTTTCAAAATACGGTTGGAAGGGCTCAAGAAAGAACACACCAGCAGCCTACCTTACAGGTCTACTATTAGGCACAAAAGCGGTAGCAAAGGGGATCAAGTATGCAGTCCTCTACCTTGGCCCCAGATCTTATATCCAAGGCTCTAGAGTCGCAGCTTTCGTTAAAGGTGTTATTTACGCAGGTGTGGAGGTGCCTGTCGATCCAGGAACTCTACCAAGCGAAGACCGTCTGCTTGGAAAGCATATCGCCGAATACGCCAATATGCTCTTAACATCCTCTCCAGAAGCATATAAGAAGAAGTTCTCCCTCCTACTGTCCCGCCGCTTTAAGCCTGAAGAATATGTTAAGCACGCATCATCCGTTAAGACGAAGGTGTTGAAGGTGATGGCGAAGTGAGCGTAGAAGTAGGAGAGAAGCAGAGCTGGACTCCTAGAACAAAGCTCGGTATGCTGGTGCAGAGCGGGAAGATAACTTCTCTAAGCACCATCTTCGAGCAAGGGTACCGGATAAGAGAGCCTGAAATCGTCCGAACACTCCTACCAGACCTCAAATCAGAGGTGATAAGCGCAGGCATAGTGCAGAAGCAGACCGACGCAGGAGAAATTACAAGATTCGTAGCAATAGTCGCGGTAGGCTCACCTGGCTGGTTTGGCGTTGGGAGAGGCAAAGCTATGCAGATGAGAAGTGCAATCGACAAAGCCACCAACGCTGCTCTTCTAAACATCATACCTGTTAAACTTGGGTGCGGGAGTTGGGAGTGCAGATGCTCAAGAGCACATAGTGTACCATACAAGATAGTTGGAAAGGCGGGTAGCGTAACCGTGGAGATTATACCCGGTCCAAGAGGTCTTGGCTTAGTGGCTGGTGAAACCGTCAGAAAACTGCTCTCATTAGCTGGTGTGGTAGATGCTTGGACAAAAACCTTTGGTTCAACGAACACACCATCATCGATAACCAACGCTGTCTATGAAGCCTTCAAGAATATGCATAAGTTGAATCTGATAACTAGATAGAGGAGGGATTTACGAACCATGACTTGCCTGTTGGTTGTGAGGTTAAGGGGGACCATAAACGTTCCACACTGGGCTGAAATGACCCTACGTCTCCTTAACCTCGATAAGCGATACACAGCAACATTAGTTACTGATACACCTTCAGTAAGAGGTATGCTTAAAAAAGTTAAGGATTACGTTGCTTGGTCCCCTGCAGAAGCCGAATTAATTAAAGAGCTGTTAGAGAAAAGGGGTAAAGTTTCTCGCCGGAAGCGCCTTACACTTGAAGAAGTCAGAAAACTCGGGTTCGAAGACTTTGCTTCACTAGCCGCCTCTTTGGCTGAAGGTAAGATCTCTCTAAATAAGCTTAGCTTGATAAAGCCATTCTTCACATTACACCCTCCGAGAGGAGGCTTCCCCGCTTCAAGTAGGCGGCTCTACAGGGATGGTGTGTTAGGCGAGAACCCGGAGCTACCGAAGCTTGTTTCGAAGATGCTGTGATGTATGATGCATTCTAGTAAACAGATTTATGCTAGATTCACTACCATGGCTGTGGTCGAAGAGGGTAAGTGGGTATGCCGACGAGGCTTCGTAAAGTGAGGCGGCTACGCGGCTCCAGAACACACGGCTGGGGTCAGATTGGGCAGCACAGGAAGAGCGGGCAGAAGGGAGGTACAGGTAAGGCTGGGCTGCATAAGCATAAGTGGAGCTGGACAGTTAAGTATGCACCTGACCACTTCAGCAAAGACTCTATGAAGCCTAAGCGTGAATCGAAGCCACACAGATGGATCAATGTCGGTGAGCTAGAAACCCTATCACATTCACAAAACACATCTGAAATCAACTTGACGAGCCTAGGGTATGAGAAACTGCTTGGAGCCGGAAGAGTCAATACACCGTTAAAGGTCATAGTTAAATCATATACAGAGCAAGCGAAAGCCAAGATAGAAGCGGCTGGAGGTCAGTTAATTAAGGGTTAAGCCGGGTATGAGCGCGTTCAGAAACTTCATCTCATCCGTTTCAACGATCCTACCAGAGGTACCGAAACCAGCTAGGAAACCTAGTCTTACAGAGCGTTTCATCTGGACCGCCATCGCTCTCGTCATCTACCTCGTTATGGCTCAAGTTCCGCTCTACGGTGTAACAGTCGGCGGTCAGGATCAGCTTGCATTTACGAGAATAATCTTCGCTTCCTCTCAAGGTACACTTATGGAGCTCGGCATCGGACCGATCGTTACCGCTGGTCTTATTCTCCAGCTACTTAAGGGCGCTGAAATCTTTAAGGTTGATTTTAAGAAGCCTGAAGATAGAGCCCTCTTCACATCAGCCACTAAGATACTTACATTTATCGTCATTCTGGTAGAAGCTTCGGCTTACATCGCTGGTGGAGCGTTCGGTAGGAACCTCACTTCAACCACCGTAATAATCCTACTTGCCCAACTCTTGTTTGCGGGTGTAGTTGTTATGCTTCTGGACGAGCTCGTTCAGAAGGGTTGGGGGATAGGGAGTGGTATATCGCTTTTCATTATGGCTGGTGTAGCGCAGCGCATACTGTGGGACATGTTCAGCATACTACCAACTGGTGCGGGTTACTTCGGAGCCATCCCGTATGCGGTCAACGCTACATTAGCTGGTGTGCCGCACGAAGCTTGGTTCAGACCTCATGGATTACCAAGCATCTCAACACTATTAATCACACTACTAGTTATCCTAGCAATAATCTACATCGAAGGGATTAGAATCGAGATCCCAATAACCTCAACCAGATACCGAGGGTTCTCAGGCGTATACCCGATCAAGCTGATGTATGTCTCAAACATACCAGTCATTCTAACATCAGCGCTAATGGCCAACTTAACATTCTTCTCACAAATACTCTGGAGAAACCTCAACCCAAATAATGATAACCCGATCTTAAACACAATCGTAACCTTTAACCAAACAAATCCAGGAGCAGGGCCTACAGGCGGTCTTATCTACTATATGTCGATACCATCTTCACCAGACATAGCGATGGCTGAGCCTTTACGCACCGCAACCTCGATTCTAATTTTGATAGGATTTGCTGTGCTCTTCGCTAAGATCTGGGTTGAAATAGGTGGGCTATCGCCCAAGGCTGTGGCTCAGAGTCTGCTCGATGCTAATGTTCAGGTCCCTGGGTTTAGGAGGAGTAGTGTGTCTGTTGAGAGCATCTTGAATAAGTATATTCCAGCCTTAACGATAGTGAGCGGTGTAATCATAGGTCTTATAGCTGGGGGTTCGCAGGTCTTAGGTGTCTTCGGATCTGGGATAGGTATCCTCCTTATGGTTGATATCATCCTTAACTACTATCAGATGCTCATGAGAGAGCAGCTTGAGACTATGATGCCAAGATTAGCTGGTCTGTTGGGCAAAGGCTAGGGATCTAGGGGATTTAGGAGAAACTCAGCATAATCTTCCCTCATCCTCCCCCTATTCCATTTCAACCGAGGCTTCAACTTTACCCTTACAACATCTTCAATACCGGCTCTGATTAAGCCATCTATTAGGCTCTGCTTATCTAACCTAAGATAGAGCTTCCCGTGCTCATCAAGATACTTTTCGACTTCGCCTGCGATTCTCATTCTGTCTGATTCATCCATTTTTAGAACGAGCTGCTTACCCCACTCATCAGCCCTACGCCCAGTCAAATGGGCAACATACCTCTTAACCTCGTTACCATAATGCCCACCCAAGACTGTTTTTGTGAAGTCTCGAGGATCGATGTTAAGTGCGTTTGAGAAGGCCAATAAGCACCTCTCCTCATCTTCAGTTGCGTGCAAATGAAATGAGATCTCAGCCGACATAAATGAGATCTTAGGCAAGCGCACCATACACTGATCTAACAAGGGATACCTATATCTTTATTCATACCGAATACGCATAAGCTTGTGGTCGGATAGGAGTTGGGAGCGCAGAAGAAGATACGCAAGCACCTAAAGATAGAGGATTTGTTAGAGGAGCAGCTTAGACGTGAAATGTTCCTTGAATCTGGCAAGAAGTTTAGATACATAGATGACTGGGACACTGTTATGCACTCTGTGTATGAAATACCAATAGAGTATGGTGGCTACACGAAGAGGGTTCCAGAGCTAAGGTTTCTAAAAGAGATGGTTGATACGCTGACCAGCGGTGGCTTCGAGGAGGTTAAGCGCTCAGAGAGCAGAAAGAAGCAGATGAGGGAATTCACAAAGACGATGAGTATGTATTATAACCTAATCTTCAAGATGAAGGATCATAAAGTCGGCTACGGCGCCTTGATCTACTTCCCAGAACTCAACCCGCAGCAGCCTGAGAGAAGCAAGGGCATCGTACTTATGGCGAAGTGTGTAGTCAAAGGTGGAGAGGTCGAATTTACCTACGAGAAGGCTAAGTTTGACGACTTTCTGATAGAGGTTAAACCATACATCGAACTCTTAGGAGACCTCTATAGAGCGCATAAACCAACTTAACTGACGCTGAATAAGCCTTGTTACCCAACTTAGAGAAGGTAATATACGGTTTAGGTATTGAATCGACAGCCCACACCTTTGGAGCATCGATAGTTGAATCAACTGGTAAGATCTTATCAGATGTAAAGTCCGTTTACACGCCTCCAGAGGGCTCAGGCATCCACCCGCGTGAAGCATCTAGACACCACGCCGAAAAAGCATCTGCTGTAATAGAAGAAGCTCTGAGAGTAGCTGGGATAAGGGTCAGGGATCTTTCATTTGTAGCTTATTCAGCAGGGCCGGGTCTAGGCCCGTGTTTGAGGGTTGGTGCTACTGTAGCTAGAGCACTTGCATCCTACTTTAATTTACCACTAGTGCCTGTAAATCATGCGGTTGGGCATATTGAGGTTGCCATATTGGAGGCCGGCTTTTCCGATCCACTTGTCCTCCTTGTTTCAGGCGGGCATACGCTCATATCAGCCCACTCAAAAGGTAGGTGGAGGATCTTCGGCGAAACCCTCGACATAACTATAGGGCAGCTTCTTGACCAGTTCGGTAGAGCAGCCGGCTTTGCTTCACCCGCAGGCAAAAAGATCGAGGAGCTAGCAAAATCTGCCAAAAGATACGTAAATCTACCATACACAGTGAAGGGTAATGACGTCCAGTTTTCAGGTCTACTGACAGCGGCAAAGAACCTCTTATCTTCGGGTGAATCGCTCGAGGATCTGGCATACTCCATACAGGAGACGGGCTTCGCTATGCTCTGTGAGGTAACCGAGCGTGCTCTAGCTTTCACGGAGAAGCATGAGCTACTTGTCACAGGCGGGGTTGCTGCGAACCGAAGGTTGTGTGAGATGCTTAATGCGGTTGCATCTCGGCATAACGCAAAGTTCGGCGCCGTCTCCTCGAAGTATGCTGGTGACTGTGGCGCTCAGATCGCTTGGACAGGTCTCTTGGCGTATTGTGCTGGGGTTTCTGTTCCTGTTGAGAAGAGCATCATAAGGCAGTCTTGGAGGCTTGATTCGGTCGATACGCCTTGGAGAAGCTGATAAGGAAGGGTGCTGAAGCAGACCTCTACTTGACCAACTGGCTTGATCTACTGGCTGTGAGGAAAGTTAGGGTTACCAAGCCCTATTTCCAACCACAGCTAGACCAAGCGATCAGATCACATAGAACTTCGCAGGAAGCCCTCTTCTTAAGGAAGGCGCGTGAATGCGGCGTTTCAACACCTCTGGTCTACTTTGTCGACCCAAAAAGAGCAGAGCTCATAATGCAGTTTATTGAAGGTGAGCGGCTGAAAGAGGCTCTTCTAACAAGGTCTGATGAAGAGTGTGTAGGGTTGTGTAGAGAGATGGGTAGGGCTATAGCGCTTCTACATAGCCACGACATCATGCACAGCGACCTGACACCATCCAACTTCATCATCTCAAAAGGTAGGCTTGTAGCCCTCGACTTCGGATTATCCTTCATCTCAAAGAAGCTTGAAGATAGAGCTGTTGATCTACACCTACTTAAGGGCGTGTTGATCAGCACCTACACAGAGAAGGCTGACCTCTACTTTAACAGCGTACTAGAGGGCTACAGCTCGATTCACGGCGAAGCATTTGTAAACACTCTTAAAGCTAAGATCCGAGAGATTGAGCGCAGAGGAAGGTATGCTAGAGTCGTCTAAGCGAAGCATAATATTCGTAACCAGCAACCTCAACAAGGTGAAAGAGATCGAAGCCGTATTATCCAAATACAACATTAGAGTAGAGGTGTCAAGCGTAAAGAAGCGTGAGATACAGAGTGAGCAGCTAGAGGAGATAGCGAAAGAAAGCGCGTTGAGCGCCTATCAAGTCCTCAAAAGACCGCTATTCGTAGAGGACTCAGGGCTCTTCATAAAAGCGTTGAACGGCTTCCCAGGCCCCTACTCATCCTACACCTACAAGAAGATCGGCGTGGCTGGCATACTCAAACTCATGGCTGGTGAGAAGAATAGGGAAGCGGAATTCGCCTCACAAATAGCCTACATCGATGAAAGAGGTATGATTAAACTATGCCGAGGCGTCTGCGAAGGGGTTATAGCTGAGGAGGCGAGAGGAAGCGGAGGATTCGGCTTCGACCCAATCTTCATACCAAAAGGGCAGACAAAAACCTTCGCTGAAATGAGCGTCGAAGAGAAGAACCGATTCTCACACCGCGCAAAAGCCGCTCATCTACTGGCCGAGGTATTGTTTGATCTTAAGCACCATAATGTTTGAACCACCTCTCCTTCTGAAAGCTTAAATACTTCTTTTTTGCTTATTCGTTTTATGTCGTCTAAAAGGGGTGTTACTAGGAGAGGCTTCTTAACGGTTGCCGTTTCTGCTATTGTTGCTGGTGTCGTTGCTGGTGTAGGAGGCTACTATGCTGGAACCTTAGCAGCGCCAGCTGAAGTCGTAAGGGAGGTTACGAAGACCATAGAGCGGACAACAACAATAACACCATCCCCAACTACAGTAACAAGAACCGTAACAACAACAGTAACAGCATCAGCCACAGCAACCACAACAACTACACCAACCACAACAGCAACAACTCCAGCGCCAGATTACATCAAAATAGGTTGGCCAGCACCATTAACTGGAGCTGAAGCACCCTTCACCGAATCCTATCCTTGGATTGCTCGAAAAATCGAAGAAGTGGTCAATAAAGAAGGCGGTGTATATGTCGCAAAATACGGCAAAAAGATACCCATAAAGATCATCTTGAGAGACACGCAAAGCGACACAGGTATGGCTACGACAGTCACTGAAGATCTTATAACGAGGGAAGGCGTACACATGATCGTTTCAAGCGTAGCATCCTCCGCAGTTCCAGTTAGCACGACCGCTGAAAGATACGGTATTCCCGCAATCATAAGTCAAGCCGTCGTTCTTGCTTGGTTAAAAGGTGGACCCTACAAGTGGGCCTACATCGCTTTCTTCGCTGAACCAGTATGTTATCTTGGATATATGGCGTACTGGCAAAAAGTCTTAAAGAAACCACCTAATGAGATAATAATCGGTGCTATTTGGAACGATGATCCAGCGGGTAGAGGATTCAGGGAAGCTTTTGCTAAAGTGGTTGGTAAGCGGGGGTACCAAATAATAGATGTAGGTTTGGTAGCTTGGGGCACCAAAGACTTCAGCGCATACATTGAGAGGTGGAAGCGAGAACGTGTAGAAGTGCTAGTTGCTAATATGATTGCGCCGGACTTCGCAACGTTGTGGAGGCAGACTCGTGAAATGGGATTCATACCAAAACTTACCTCCATAGGTAGAGCTATAATGTTCCCCTCTAATGTTGAAGCTCTGGGCGGCGATCTCCCAATTGGTATAGCAACGGAGTACTCGTTCGGCCCGGCTTATCCAACCAGATCTAAGCTGCTTAATGTGACTGCGCAAGAATTTTGCGATCTATGGGAAAAAGAATCAGGTAGGCAATGGACAGAGCCTATAGGACCTGCCTTACATCTGCTCGAACTTGCTCTCAATGCGATTGAAAGGGCTGGTAATCTAGAACCTGAAGCGATTAGAAATGCTATAGCAGATACAGATATAGATACAATTCTTGGTCATGTGAACTTCAAACGACCATATCCTCCAGAGGTACAAGAAATAGTTCCTGACTTCCCGCAACTCGGTGATTACAAAGAGCATATTTCACTGACACCTCAAGTCGTTGGACAGTGGTTTAAAGGAACAAAGTACAAGTGGGACAAGAAAGTGGTTGAGAACGGCATATGGAAAGAAATACCAATCGAAGTCGAACCAAAGACGATACCAGAGTTGCTAGGTATATCCTGAAATCTACTACTTCCCCCTTTTATTTTTGATCAACTGCTTGGAGAAGCTTAATCTCTGAGCTGATTGAGCCTTCTTACAATCTGGATGATGTTACGATAAGGTTTTAGCGTTTGGTGCTTTCTTGGTTGTCATGTGTCTCCTTATCGTAACATCATCACAATCTGAAGAGAAATACATATATATCTTGTTCGCCTTCTTCCGTCTTAAGATGGATATAATAGATTTCGAAGCGCATTTCTACACAAAAGATTACGTTAAAACTCTTTTGAAAAATCGAAACTATCCTCGGTATAAACCAGATAAAAAAAGAGATGTCTACTGGTTATCCTACACTCCTTTGGTTCAAGAGCCTCATACTGTGGGGCTATTGGATAAGTTAGTCGAAGTAGAAGAAAAGAGGATAAAAGATATGGACCAAGCAGGTGTAAAAATGCAAGTGCTAAGCCTTTCTGCGCCCGGATGTGAACAGTTTAACCCTTCGACCGGAGTCAAGCTCGCTAGAAAGGTTAATGATGAACTTTCAGCCATCGTAGAGAAGCATTCAGATAGATTTGTTGGTCTTGCAAGCTTAGCGCCTCAAGATCCCACAGAGGCTGCTGAAGAGCTTAGAAGAGCTGTGAAAGATCTAGGGCTTAGAGGGTGGAAGACCCATTCAAACATACGCGGAAGGTACCTTGATGATAAAAGATACTGGGTAATCTTAGAAGAAGCCGAAAAGTTAGGAGTTCCAATATTTCTCCACCCCACTGTTCCTAGGATTAGAGAATTGGGAAAAGATTATGCCTATGCATTAGGTGGCCCAGCTTTCGGGTTTACATTCGATACAGCACTATGTATGATGCGGTTAATCCTAAGTGGTGTATTTGATAAATACCCTAATCTCAAATTTGTCTTAGGCCATTTAGGTGAAACACTACCTTTCCTCCTCAACCGCCTTGATTTTCCTGTTTTAAGGCCGTGGGTTGCCCAGCATTTTAATATCAAACTCTCAAAGAAACCAAGTGAATATCTCAAAACCAATGTCTTCGTGGGCACAAGCGGAGAATTCTATACGCCTGCTTTAACATTTGTTATCGAAACACTAGGTTGCGATAAGATCTTGTTTGCATCAGACTACCCCTATGAGGATTCAATTAAAGCAGTAGAGCGCATAAAAGTGCTACCAATAAGCGAGGAAGATAAGATCAAAATCTACTATTTTAACGCTAAAGCTCTTTTAAATATCCGTTAGACCAAGTGGTATGTTCCTCGAGACTCGAAAAGAATAAAAGCTGCATCAGAAGACAGCAAAACTTATATAACGAAATCTGAATGAAAGTTATTCGTGTTCCGAACTTGTTAGAGGGCGTTAATCTGGTTAAGCGCTTTGGTGCACTAACGGCTGTAAAAAACGTAAGTTTCGTGGTGGAGAAAGGACAAATAATTGGGCTCATCGGACCAAACGGCTCAGGAAAAACGACGCTATTTAACCTTATTTCAGGTGTTCTTATACCGGATGAAGGGCGTGTTAAATTTGGTGGTAAGGATATCACTGGTTTACCGCCTTATAAGATCTGTAGATTGGGTATTGCAAGAACCTATCAGATTGTAAAACCATTTTTAGAGATGACTGTGCTTGAAAATGTCATAGTAGGTATGCTTTATTGTGCTGGAGAAGCTCTGAACAAAAGTAGGAGTGAAGCGCAACAATACTTGACATTAGTTGGATTGGACAAAAAGAAGGACCTACTCGCGTCTCGCCTTAATATAGCTGAGAGAAAATTTCTTGAAATTGCACGTGCTCTCGCAACAAAACCTAAAGTCTTACTCTTAGATGAGCCGTTGAGCGGATTAAACCCCACAGAGATCAATGAAGCAAAGAAGCTTATCAGAGGGATTAGAGAGGATTTTGGTGTCACTATCATATGGGTAGAACATATTCTCAGAGCTTTATATGGTACAGTAGAGAAAGTTATTGTACTTAATTATGGCGAAAAGATTGCGGAGGGCTCCCTAGAAGCTGTAACAAACGATCCGAAAGTGTTAGAAGCTTATCTTGGCGAAAAATGGGCTATCAAGGGCTGAGAAAGCTATGGAAAACGGGCACCTAGAAGTTAAAAACATAAACGTTTCTTACGGGGAAATGCAAGTTATCTGGGATGTTTCTCTGAGGGTCAAAAAGGGCGAGATCGTAGCATTGATCGGTCCTAATGGCGCAGGCAAAACAACACTATGCAAGACTATCATAGGTGCTCTTAAACCTAGGACAGGTTCCATAATATTCAATGGAGAACAAATAGATAAACTTTCGATACCTGAGATCATAAGACGGGGGGTAACCATTGTACCAGAAGGTCGAAGACTTTTCGGTCATATGACGGTGCGTGAAAATCTCGAGCTCGGAGTATATGCTTCTAAAGCGAAAACTGAGATGAAGCACACGCTTGAAGAAGTCTTTGCTTTCTTTCCCAGACTAAAAGAGAGAGAAAATCAACTCGCCGGCTCCCTGAGTGGAGGAGAACAGCAGATGCTCGCGCTCGCAAGAGGGCTGATGACTAAACCTCAACTTCTAATATTAGACGAACCTTCTTTGGGTCTTGCTCCTAAAATCGTCCTTCAAATATACGATCTGATAAAGAATATTCGAGAACAAGGTATTACAATCTTGCTTATTGAGCAGTATGCTGATCGCGCGCTAGAAAATTCAGATAGGGGTTATGTGTTAGAGCGGGGTAGAGTTGTGCTTGAAGGATTATCGTCTACCCTTCTGAAGGATGAACGTGTTAGAAAAGCGTATCTGGGTGAAGAATGAAGTTTAAGATTATTTGTGGGCCGAGACGCCCTTCTCTCTATGTATCTTCAGTATTCTTCCGTAGTGCCGCTTAGATTGCTTTGGTAAAACAAACCTATCTCTTTAATTTCATACGTAAATATCCCCATAAACCAACTGGGCAAAGTAGCAAAAAGGCGGCTGTGATTACTCCTTGTAATAGAAGGCTAAGTCCAACATATTCAGAAAGTAAGTAGGTGAGAGCTACATATACGATACTTCCAAAAAGTGGACCTATCGTTGTGCCTACACCGCCGATTATAGAAACGAAGACCGAACCTGTTGTCCAATTTATATTAAAGAATGTCACTGGCTCGACGTACGGATGAAAAATCGCGTAGAGGGCGCCTGCAAAGCTCGCAACCGAAGATGCTAGAGTAAACAAGATGCTTCTACATACGAATGGATTTACTCCAAGTCCTGAGGCAGCTTCCTCCTCATTTCCTAACGCTCTTAATCCAAACCCTAGTTTTGAGCGGTAGATAAAGGACGTTAGAAAGATTGAGTAGAATGCCAACACTACGGTAGCATAATATAGTGCTTGCAAGGAAATGCCATATACGTTTCTAAAAATCAGACCCATTCCGCCACCTACATAGTCCCATCCGATGAAGAGAAGTTTTACTATTTCTGCTGTAACTAGTGTGCCTATGGCAAAGTAGAAACCACGTAGCCTTAAAAGGGGGAATGAAAGCAAGCCCGCGAGCAACATACCAACAAAACCCGCAACTATCACACTTAACCATAGAGGCACATCGTAATACATCGTCAATACAGCTGTTGTATAACCTGCCACACCAACAAATATCTGCTGTCCTAAAGATACCAGCCACGCATGTTTAGCCATAAACCCCCAAGTTACGCTAATAGAAAAGAATAGCAAAGTCAATATCGCTGCGTTAACGAAGAAGCGTCCTGCAAAGTAAGGTAATAGAATAAGAAAAACAACTAAGATACCACCGAGAAAGTAGATGCGCTTCATATTTTACCACCAAAGATCCCTCTTGGCCTTATAATAAGAACAATGAGGATAATCAAATAACAGAAGACAAGCTGAAAACGCGAACCAAAAAATAGCCCGCCAAAACTCATCGCCAAGCCAAAAATAAGCCCGCCTACAAAGGTTCCCCTTATACTCCCCCACCCACCTAAAACAAGTATGCCAAATGAAAGCAATAGATATGTTGGACCACTATCTGGGAAAAAGACAAACGCCATACCAAGTAAGACCCCTGCTATCGCAAGTGAGAGGTAAGCAAGACCTGCGGCGATACAATAAATGTCTTCAGACTTTATCCCTAACATTTTGGCACCTTCTATATCCGCGGGAACCGCGCGGATAACCTTCCCGATATAAGTTTTCTTAAGAAAAACGTAAAGTATTATAAATGCCGCAAAGGAAAAAGCAAAACCTATCAAAAAACGAGGAGGTGGGGTCAATCCAAAGAAATCTATATTAGTGAGCAGATAGGGTGTGATTAGGCTTCTCGCATCCGCGGTGAATAGCAGAAGCATTAAATTTTGGAGTATTATGCTTAGAGAAAAGGTCATGAGTGCTGTAAAATAAAATCTTTCGAAAATTAGCTTGTTTACGAGAAATTTTTGTATAAAATATCCAAGAACATACAGCAAAGGTGCAACAACTACCAAAGATAAAAGAGGATCAACCTTTAAAAAGTTTGAGACAATTAACGCTAGGTACGCTGCAAAGACAGCGACATCACCATGAGCCAGGTTAATAACTCTCATTATACCCGCAATAATTGACATACCCAATGCAGTTAAAGCAAATACTCCACCTAACAATAAACCGTTTAGCGCATAATTCAAAATCGGAAGTACTTCCAATTATACCCCCTTCTTACACTTCTCTTCAATATTGATATTTTAATTTTTTGATCGTAATCTCCCTTTTAATGAGGTCAGACCCATACCCTTTATCTTGCCCCCTTCTATATGCAAAACTATGATCGGTTTCTTTTGAATCCCCTTATCCATGCTAACAACAAAAATGCAAGCCGACTTAGAGTTTAAGTAATTTTTCCGCGTTTCTGCCTAGAATATTTTCTTTCTCAGACTGAGGTATTAGCATAGCCTCTATCCCTCTTATGTTTTCGCCTATGAACTCCTCAGGCGGTCCAAAAGGATAATCTGATCCGAAGAGCATCCTCTCCGGACCAAAGAAAGCATAACCGCACATAAGACTAGCAACCGAATCACCATTTAAAGCGGTATCCCCATATATCTGCTTGAAGTAACTTTCAACCGACTCGCCTAAAATTTTCTGCAGATTTTGAGCTACCACACCAATGGTTACTCTCCGAACAAAGTAGGGAAACATCCCTCCTAGGTGATGAGTAACTATCTTTAAAGTTGGAAACTTTTTTAGAGTGCCGCTACATATCAATCGCCACACGGCTTGTGTGGTATCAAAAGGCCAGCCAAAGATCTGTAAACACTTCCAACCATATTCCATATCAACTAAAGGATAGCTCTCCCAATGGGTTGGATGAAGAAAAACTGGTACATCGTATTTAGCAATCTTCTCGTAGAAGGGATGATATTCTGCAGAGTCTATGCCTTTGCCATATTGATTTGTAGCTATTGTCACACATCTAAACCCCAGTTCCCTTATCGCTCTATCTACCTCATCCAGCGCGCTTTCGACATCAAATAGCGGTATTAACGCGCAGCCAACAAATTTCTCAGGATACTTGTTAGTAAGCTTAGCGATATAATCGTTCGATAATTTGCATATTCTAATAGCTTCCTTTGGTTCCTTTTCAAAACCTAGCAATATAGGCGAGGTCGGGCTCAATACTTGCATATCAATCTTAAAACGCTCCATTACCTTAAGTCGATAGTGGGGATCAGAATTCTCTGGCGGGTAAGGGAATTGCCATTTTGACCCATCTTGATCGAGCGGGCCGTAATAACTTTTTTTCATTAAAATTTTTCCGACATCCGGAGGGATAATATGTGAAGAAAAATCAATTATCATACATATTACACCTAACCTCTTATCGTCGGTTTATACCTTATAAACTTAACGCTTAGCATATCCTAGGGGCAAGAGATATGGAGTGGGGGCTCCCGTAATACACAATATAGTGCAAGTTTAGCTTATGCTTGTTTTTCTTTTTCGCCACTCGAATTCTGTTTTGTCCTCAACCTTTCTTACAGTTAGTAGGAGGTTGTTGTAAAGTGGGTTGGTCCAGGGGCAGTCTAGTCTGATGTGTGGTGGTCTGGTTTCATCCCTCTGAAGAATCGCTAGCGCTATCACCTCACCTACCTCCAGTAAGTCAAAGACTTCTAATGTCCTCATCAGCTCGTGAGAGTTCTCGACTTTAAGACTATTGCAAGCTTTCCTTTTCAAAATCGCCAAATATTTCAGAGCCGCTTTAACTAATGTTGCGGAACGAATTCTAATACCGACGTAATCATTCATGATTTGTTGAAGTGCTAAGTTAAACTCCTTCCAGCTCGCTCCCCTACTTCTGTTCAGCAGAGTTGAACAGAACTCCTTCCTCTCTTTTATTAAAGGACTTTCTTCAACATTTTCAAATAATGATATCCTTTTAGCGTTTTGAGCTGCACTGCCACCTGCTATCCACCCAAAAACTGCAGCCCCAGCTATGTCTGCTCTAAAATTCCCTACAAGATCTCCTGCTGCATAGAGTCCTTCTAGGCTTGTCTCCCCTCTTACGTTAATTTCTACTCCTCTTCCGATGAGCATAGGTTCGTATCTAGTAAACTCGTAGCGGTATCGCTTGAAATCTATCCCTTCGTCTTTAAGATAATCAAGGAGTGCTGTATTGCCTTCGTTCTTTAACCCCCATATCATATACTCTAAATCTTCTTCGCTTGTTTCACTGCAATCCATGTAAACGGGGCTTTTGCCGGATTGCATCATGTAGTTGAACACATCGTGCCATATGTCTGCAGCGATGTCTCCAAGTTCTTTGGTAGGTTTGGTAACCCAGGGGCTGATTCGATTACCAAAGAGGTCTGTTAATACGCCTATCCAAGTAGCTTTACCACACCTCTCCAAATATTTTGGACCCGCGTGCGTATATGGGACCTCCATGTTGACCAGCTTAGCACCACTTCTATACGCCATGGCTATACCTGCGCCAGTGTTACTTGGGCACCAAGCGGTGTTGAAGGGCCAGCCTGGTGTGATAGAAGGATATAATCTGGTCGTAGAGCCTGTGCATAAAACCACGCTCTTCGCCCTAAATATCTTCATCACGGGGTCGTCTTTTGAGACATCTAAGCCGATCGCCCCGATAACTCTCCAATTTTTAGTGATTAAATCTATAATCGGTGTTTTACTTAGAATATGAACCCCTTTTTCCCTCGCAACCTTAACTAGTGTTGGTTTTTGTTCGGCTCCCGCATACTTTAGGAAGATGCGTGGTCTCTTTGGGAGTGCGTGGCCTGTGAACTCCCAGTAACCGTGTGGTCTCATGGGGATACCATACGATTCCCACTTCTGAACTATCTCAAAGGAGTTCCTATAAAATGTATAAACTAGATCTACATCGTACCACCATCCTCCTGTTAGAGATGTTAGATGTTCCTCGATTATTGGTTCTATGTCTTCACCGTGCACTTCGGGTATGTAACACTGGAAGTGATCGTTGCCTGTCGCTCCTGCTCCGCTGCGCAGAGGGTTCGCTTTGTCCGCTATCACCGTTTTCGCACCTAGTTCCGCAGCCCTTATTCCGGCCATTAGCCCCGCAATTCCGCCACCTACAACCAAGACATCTGCCTCGATCGGTGTAAGATCCAGTTCTACACCCAAGATCTATTCCTCCTTCTTAGCCTCAACATAAAGCAGCATAAGCGGTAGGGGGAAACGCAGCTCTATGGCACCCATTGGACAATCCAGCTTACACGCATTACAATGCCAACATTCCTCAGGGTACGCAACTTCTGGAAAGCCATCCTTTATTCTTATAACATCAAGAGGACAGATTTCAGCACAGGTAGCACAACCATTACATTTTTCCAAATCAATAACTGGTGGCATCGTCTTTGTGTTGATCAAAACTATATTTAAAAGCTTACCGCTCCAACCTAAGACACAATTAACACACTCTCTTAAGATGATTATTCACCTCTGCCTAAACAGCCTCACCAGAGAAACAAGAAACTTCTGGAACAAATCGAGGGCGCTTTAACAATAATGAGTAGTTTTCCGTAAGGTTTATGTGTTGGTTTTGTTGGCGGTGTTGCAGAGAGTTTGGCGAGGATACATTCGCATAGAAGAGGTAAGTCGCATTCAACTAGGCCGACTTCGAAGAGGGCTCCTAGCTGGGTTACTCATAGCCCTGAGGAGGTTGAGGCTTTGATTGTGAAGTTGGCTAAAAGCGGTTTAAAGCCTTCTGAGATCGGTGTTAGGCTTAGGGATGAGTATGGTATACCTCTTGTTAAACCTATTTTAGGGAAATCGGTAACTGATGTGTTGAGGGAGAATAATCTGCTAGGCGATCTCCCGGAGGATCTGGAGCGTTTGCTTGCGCGGGCTAAGCGGCTTCAGGAGCATCTTGCGGTTCACAGAAGTGATAGGAAGAATGTGCGTTCGCTTGAGTTGCTTGAGGCTAAGATACATAGGCTCTCGAAGTACTATAAGAGGATTGGGCGTCTTCCTCAAGATTGGAAGTATTCTGCTGTAGTGGCTCAGTTGGCGTGAAGATAGGTGAAAGTTGGGTAATCTAGAGGCTCTGAAGGCAAAGGCTTCCCTCATCGCTGAAAAGATCGTAGAGGCGGCTGAAAGTAGGAAGCGGATACTTATCGTAGGCCATATAGATGCTGACGGCATATCTTCTGCAAGCCTTATAGCAAGAGCACTAAGGTGCCTAGAAGCATCTTATAACATACGTATCCTAAACGACCTCACAACCACAGCGCTGGAGGAGTTGAGGTGTGAAGACTACGACCTCTACGTTCTTTGTGAATTAGGTGGGGGAATGCTCAAGGTGTTAGAAAACTATTTGGGTTCACGGTGGGTTCTTATAGACCACCACCAAGTTCCGGAGGATGAGCTCGCACACCCTTCTATTCTTAACGCTTGGTGCTACGGGTTTGATGGTGGTGTAGAAGCCTGCGCCTCAACCCTGGCCTACTTTGTTTCATCAGCCATTGACCACAGCTTGAGGGGCTTCAGCTGGCTTCCGGTAGTTGCTGCTTTGGCTGATAAACAGGACCAAGGTGAGCGAAGATCGTTAGTAGGTGCCAATAAGGTCGTTTTAGAGGCAGCGAAGGATGCTGGTCTAGTGAGTGAGAGTATAGACCTCCTCTTCTATGGTCGTGAAACCAGAGCCGTGCATGAGGCGCTAGCCGCTACCACAACACCCTACATTCAAGGTCTGAGTGGTAACCGTGAAGCCTGCCTCACAGCGTTAAGTGCTGCTGGTATCAAGCTGAGGAGCGACGATCACTGGCGTACCTTATCGGAGCTTACAAAGGAGGAGAAGCAGAAGATTGTAGATATTCTACTCCCCTATATTGGTGGTAGAGGCGTAGATGAGCTGATAGGCTATGTTTATACTCTTCTTAAAGAAGATGAATTCTCACCTCTTAGGGATGCTAGGGAATTCGGCACGGTGTTAAATGCTTGCGGTAGGATGGGTAAGAGCGGGCTTGGAGTGGGTTTATGCTTAGGTGACAGAGGCTACTCTTTGACTGAAGCGGAGAAGGTGCTTGCTGAGTATAGGCAGATTATAAACAGGGCTGTGAAGATGTTCACAGAAGATGAGACGAGGGTAATGAAGCATCAGCTCTTTAATCTCATCGTTGCTGATGATTTGATTAATGCGGAGATGCTCGGCTCAATCTCCTCTATACTCTCCACAATACCCAAGTTCTCAGATAAACCCCTCTTCTTAACCACGAAGACCAAAGAAGGGGGGCTAAGGATCTCAGCCAGATTAGGCGCCGCGTACAAGGGAGAAGTCAACATCGGGCTTACCCTCAGAAAAGTGGCTGAGAGGGTTAACGGGCAAGGTGGTGGGCATAAGGCTGCTGGCGGTGCAACTCTAACCTACATGGAGCCCGCAAAACTAATGAGTTTGATTCAAGAAGTGCTAGGCGCTTGAAATCTAAGATAACCTTGGAGTTAACCAGCGATGATCAGAGGCTGATTAAGGCTTTGTATGTGGCGCTCTATCCTGATAATGTTAACTTGCCTGAAGGTCTTCATATTAGGATGGAGCGTGTAGGCGGTAGTTTACTGTTAGAAGTTGAGTCTGAGTTTAGGTTTGAAACCTTAATATCGACCGTTGAGGAGATGCTTGAGGATATGCAGTCCGCGTTGGCTTCGTTGAATGTGGTGAAGGCTGATGCTTGACCTTAAGCTGGTAAGAGAGCGCCCAGATATAATAAGGGATATGCTCGCTAAAAGAGGCGTATCTTTCCCACTCGACGACCTCCTAGCAAAAGACGCTAAAAGAAGACAGATGCTGACGGAGGTTCAGAAGCTCAAACACCTAAGAAACTTACTCTCCTTGGAGATAGCGCAAGCAAAGAGAGAGGGTAGAGATGTGTCGGAAAAGATGCTTGCAGTTAAAGAGTTGTCAGAAAGGATAGATCGACTTGATGCTGAGGCAGATGCGCTTGATCGAGAAGTGAGCAACCTACTAAAGGCGCTGCCCAATCTCGTGCACGAGTCCGTACCAATTGGGAGAGACGAATCAGATAATGTAGTACTCAGAAGTTGGGGTGAACCTAAACCCTTCCAAATCCCGCCTAGAGACCATATAGCCCTAGGACTCTCGCTTGATGTCATTGACCTAGATAGGGCTGCTAAAGTAGCTGGCTCAAGGTTCTACTACTTAAAGGATAACTTGGTCAGATTAAACTACGCGCTAATATCTTATGCACTCGACTTCTTAAAGCAGAAGGGGTTTACGCTTCTTCAGCCCCCCTACATGTTGAAGAGGGAGGCGATAGAAGGCACGATCATAATTTCAGACTTTGAGGATGTGATCTACAAGATCGAGGGCGAAGATCTATACCTTATCGGGACTGCTGAGCACGCTATAGCAGCTATGCACATGGATGAAATACTTGATGGATTACTGTTACCGTTGAGATATGGTGGGATAAGCCCTTGCTTTAGGAAGGAAGCCGGGGCTCATGGGCGTGATACTAAGGGGATATTTAGGGTTCATCAATTTGAGAAGGTTGAGCAGTTTGTCTTTTGTAAGCCTGAAGATTCGTGGAGGGAGCACGAGATGCTCATACGCAACGCTGAAGAATTCTTCCAATCGCTAGAGATACCATATAGAGTGGTTCTCCTCTGCTCTGGCGATTTAGGCAAGACTTCAGCCAAAACCTATGATCTGGAAGCTTGGTTCCCTGCTCAAAACACCTATAGAGAGGTGGTCTCCTGCAGCAATTGTCTAGATTATCAAGCACGCAGGTTGAGGATAAAGTATAGGGATAAGCCTAACGAGGAGTCGAGGTTTGTTCACACCCTTAATAGTACGCTCGTTGCGACAGAAAGAGCGCTTATAGCGATTATGGAGAATCACCAGAACGAGGACAGCTCGATAAACATACCGAAGGTCCTTAGACCATACTTTGGTGATGAGAGGCTGGTGTTGCAGAATAGAGTAGGGCTTAAATCTATGTAGATCGTGGGCTTGGCTGTTAAATATGCCGAAGCGTCAGTCTGCTAAGATCAAGGATAAGTGGAGGAGCAAGAGTTGGCTGATAGTTGAGGCTCCCCCATCTTTTGGCAGCACCCAAATCGGCTACATCCCGGTTACGGATGTGGAAAAGGCGGCTGGGCGAGTTGTCGAAACCACACTCTACGATATAGTTAAACAAGACCCTCAACAATACGTGTATAAACTATACTTTCAGATCACAGAGGTTCAAGACGGGGTAGCCAAATCCATACTCAAGGCATACGAATACTCTAGAGAGTATCTAAAAAGTCTTATACGTAGGGGCTCATCCATGGTTACATTCATAAAAGACTATGTGACCAAGGATGGTATAACCGTTAGAGTATATGTAGTGGCCTTTACGCAAAGGAGGATAAACTCTTCACGTAAACACGCAATCAGAATGGCGGCTGACAAAGTTCTTTTAGAGAAGACCGCATCCCTAACTTACGACCAGTTCGCCCAAGAGGCTGTGCTGAGCAAGATAGGCTCAGACATCCATAATGAGGCCAGAAAGATCGCTGCCCTAAGACATGTTGGTATATTCAAATTCAAAATAGTGAAGGGCATACCGGTTATGGCTTCGGCTGCGAATATAATTGAAACAGCAGCCAAAGAAGAGGCTGTGGTAGAAGAAGACGAAGAAGAGGAATTTGAAGAAGAGGTTGAAGAGTCTGAAGAAGAGGGTGGCGAAGCGGCGCCTCCTACAAATTAGCCGCGTTTACCAGCCGCTACGATTTTTACTACTTGCCCATCTTCTAATACGTGGTCAGCACCCAATCTTACACCACTAACCGCATCAACAGCATAGAGAAAAGTGTCGCCTAGATCAGTATGTATAAGGTAGGCTAAGTCTCTAGCCGTGGTGCCTTTTCGCACGACTTTGGCGTCTGGTAAAACATTACCTTTTTTATCAGAGAGCTTAGATTCGTCTTCGACTGGATAGACTACGATGCACTGTAGGAGCTGGAAATAGGCTCCGTTAATTGCTTGTTGAACGCCTGTTGAGCCCCATTTTGCAAGAACTCTACGTTCTATGAATTCTAAGGCTCTTTTCTGTTCCGCGGTAAGTTTTTCAGGCGCCTTGATTTTAAAGCTGCTATCTCCTGGTATATAGTCTATAAGCCCTTTTTCTGCTGCTCTTCTTAAAACGAGTTCAGCTTCTGAAGCGCAGGGGATCACTATTCTTCCAGTCTCTTTGAGTTTCGCTATATTCTTTTCTGAAGTAGGTAAGTCGCATTTATTTGCTGCTATAAGGCTCGGCTTCGAATTCCTCCTTAAATAGTCTACGAAGCGATCTATCTGCTCCTCAGACCACGTAGTTGGCTTCTCAGCCTTTAACCCAATCTTACCTATCGCCTCTTGTATCACTTGCTCACCAATACTCAAACCACTTAATCTCTGCGCAAGCATAGGTGCTAGCCTATCCGCACCAGCCTCAACCGTTCTCGCAACTCTCTGCCAATCCTTCATAATTATCTGTTTGAGCCAAAGGTTGAACTCCCTTTCAACGAACTCCACATCTTTGAGCGGGTCGTGGCTGCCCTCTTGACACACCCTACCCTCTTCATCAGTTGAACCTGAAGCATCTACTACATGTATTAAAGCATCCGCTTGCCTAAGGTCGTCAAGAAACTTATTCCCTAACCCCCGCCCTTGAGAGGCGCCGGGTACCAGCCCGGCCACATCCACCAGCTTGACTGGTATGAGTCTGACACCTTCTACGCAGATGGAGTTTACAGGGTTATCCTTCACGTTAAGTTTCTTGCAAACGCACTCTTTACGGAGATACGCTATACCGTAGTTTGGTTGGATCGTTGTGAAGGGGTAGTTAGCCATAGGGACATTCATTAGGGTTGCTGCGTTAAAGAAGGTTGACTTGCCCGTGTTAGGCTTACCTATTATGCCTACTAGCATCACAGAGAATAGATAATCCGGAGAGTATAAAAAGGATGCTTTGCCGAGGCGCTTGTGATGCTGCTTGAAGGTGTTGGTCTGCGATCCGGTGTCAACCAAGTGTTTAGAGTTTCTGAAAGGCGCTGGGCTAGAGGTGTCGTACCAACCTAAGATATCTGCTGAAGATCTGATCAAGCAGATTCCAGATTACGATGTAGTGATAGTTAGAAGCAGAACAAAGATCACTTCACCTGTCATCGAAGCTGGTAAGAAGCTGAAGGTTATAGGGCGCGCAGGAATCGGCTTAGACAACATAGATATGGAGGCTGCTTCTAAAAAGAACATTATTGTGGTCAACACACCGGAATCTTCAACACAAGCTGTAGCTGAGCTTACGATCGGGTTGATGCTGAACCTAGCTAGGAAGATAACCCTTGGAGATCGAGGGATCAAAGAGGGATTGTGGCTGAAGAGCGAGATGATGGGTATCGAGCTTAATGGTAAAACGCTAGGCATCATCGGGTTAGGTAGGATCGGTAGCAGAGTCGGAACGCTAGCAAAAGCTTTCGGCATGAAGATCCTTGTTCACGATGTAGCCCCCCTTCCAGAGCAGCTTATCAAATCGCTTGAAGCAGAGGTGGTCGATTTAGACACCTTACTCTCACGCTCAGACTTCGTCACATTACACGTCCCTCTCACACCTCAAACCAGACATATGATGAACCGCGAAAGGCTAGCGAAGATGAAGAAGGGCGCATACCTGATAAACACCTCAAGAGGAGAGGTAGTTGACGAGGAAGCCCTTTACGAAGCCATCAAAGAAGGTCGGCTGGCTGGTGCTGCACTAGATGTGTTTGAGCACGAACCACCCACTTCTGAGGTTGTCAAGCTACCTAATGTCGTCTGCACACCACATATTGGTGCGCAGACGGTTGAGGCGCAAGATGCTGCTGGGGAGATGCTTGCTAAGAAGATCATCTGTGCTCTGGGTTTAAGATAAGTTTAAGTGTGGATGGTGGAGCCGGTTGTATGAGCGGTAATGTATAGACATATCGCTGAATCTTGGCAGAAGATCTATAAAGAGAAGGCAGGAGATATAGCCCAACGTGCCATACAGTGGAGAAAGGAGGGCGCAATAGTTAGGTTAGAGAAGCCGACCAAGCTACATAGGGCTAGAAGTCTAGGTTATAAAGCGAAGCAAGGGTTCGTAGTCGTTAGAGTCAGAGTAGGACGCGGAGGTAGGGTTCGTCTACGCCCGAGAGCTGGTAGAAGACCGAAGCATCTTGGTGTTGTTAAGATTAAGCGCGCGATCAGCAGCCAAGAGATAGCGGAGAATAGGGCTGCGAGGAAGTACCCCAATCTTAAGGTGCTCGGCTCCTACTTCCTATACGAAGATGGTAAATATAGGTGGTATGAGGTTATAATGATCGACCCAGCCCATCCAGCTATCAAAAGCGATGTCAATGTGGGTAAGCTTGTGAGCAGCTAAAACCCTGCTCTGAGCGGATCCTGCGGCTTCATAACTTCCCTAAGTAGTGATGTTATGTAGCAACCCTTTCCTAAGATGGTTTTGAGTAATAAGACCTCCTCTGCAACTTCTATGTGGAGTTCTGTTAGCAGAATGGTTGCTGCTCTAATATCTCCTCCTACACTCAACTCAGGCATCTCGTCGATGTAGAAGCTTCTGGGCGAACCCTCCTCCTCTAACAGAACCTTTGAGGCGTATAACCCAAGTCTACCAAAATCTTCCTTTTTGAAGTTGTAGCCTACGAGTGGGCAGAGCAGCACTACCTCCTTCGATTTGATCATCTTCTCCTCAGCCCTCTTAACACCTAGCATCCTTACCCCACGAACCTCTGCATACAGATCTGAGCGGTAGATTGACGATAGATCAGCGTCGTCTTCGATCGCTGCGCTTAGGGTTCTATTGAATATATAGGACTGGTAGGCGTTTACAAAGAGTCTTCTAACGCGCAGAGGTATCGACCTTATCGCCTTAATGTAGTTGTTGGGCTTAGCTTTAAGGCTTCTTAGAACTTGCCGCTCCAGATCTAGAGTTAGAGGTAGATCGTCGAGGTCTGCCTTTAGATGGTCTTCACTCAGAATTCTTCTCGCTTGCTGGATATCGTCTTTCTCTTCATCCGTGGTGTAGGTTAGTAAGATATTGACCGCTTCATCGAACCGCCTTTTAACCAACGCCCTTCCTATTAGGTGTGTCACAGGTCTTCTTGAGCCGAAGCGTTGGTAACCAAAGTAATTCGGAACCCCCTTATCTACCACATTGTCGATTATGTGGGGTAATTTCTCCTCCCTTTCCACATCCCTTATCCTGATGTGGAATCTATTGCCTACGAGGTGTCTTCTGCTGAGAGGGTATGGTAGGTATCCTAGCTTCTTCAGCGTAAGCCTATCCGGTAGCCTGATCCGATCACGCTCAGATTCAGCTGCTATAGTTATGTACTGTGTGGTGATGGCGTTCGCATCTTTTATACCTAAGTAGTTGACCCTCGCACCGAAGCTTTTTTCAACGATCCTCACAGCGTGAAGGGTATCTAGTCCACGCTTAGTTAGGCTATAGAGTACGTAGGACCCCTGTTTCTTAGGCTGCTCAGAAACATGCTTGAATACAATATCATCTAAGACCTCTTCCACCAAAAAATCTTCTAAGACAGCACGCAGCCTCCCACCTATCCCTTCATATGGGGTTGCGTAAACCGTCATCCCTATGCTTTTGTCAAGTGGTGGAGGCTTCAAGACCATTAAAGCAGCTTCAATTTACCTGTTATCGAGTCTACTTTACTTGCTGGAGCAGGACCTATAGCTAGGCACGTAATGGTGCCTGGAGGCACCTGTGTGAGCCCTCTATCCTCTACAGTCGCTACCGGTAGATCGTTTTCCCTAGCTTCTTCCTCAACCTTCTTCAACTCCTCTAAAGATGGGACTTTGACAGCTATCTTCGCCATACCACTTTCCATCCAAGCCCGGTACCACTGCGGTTTATGCATCCTAGCTTCTTCAGCTGCTAGGATGGCTGCGTGCGCAGCTTGGACAGCGACCTTACCCCTACCCATCTTCAGATCTGTTCTGACTGCTATCACTTGCTTATACTCCCAATGGCTTGACATAGGAAGGATATATATGTGATCTATCGGATAAGCCTTTGGTTAAACGATGCATACAGTAGATTATGATGTGGTCATAGCCGGAGGAGGGTTGGCTGGTCTACTAGCAGCAAGGGAGGTTGCTTCTAAAGGGTTGAATGTCGCTGTCTTCGAAGAGGATCTAGAAATAGGTGTACCTGATAAGTGTGATGGGCTTGTGAGCATGAGA